>CAKTMQ010000039.1 GCA_934573945.1 uncultured Oscillospiraceae bacterium
GGCTTGATCTGCCGCATGGAGGTGACGGAGCTGGCTAGGAAGGAGATCAGGAGAATAATGGCGGAGGTCATCAGAAACAGGCCGATGAAGGAACGCCATACCTGCATGATCTCCGATTCATCCATCACGGCCAGTACCATGCCCAGCAGCTCGCCGCCGCTGCTGCTCATGGGTACGGCCACTACGAATTTTTTCACATTGTAGATGTTGCTGACGGTGCTGCGCCCCTGATAGAGTGCCTTTTCTGACAGTACGTCGGAGACGATCTCCGGGGGGATGGTCACACTGCGCCCCACCAGCGTCTCATCGGTGGTCAGCAGCACGTTGCCCTGTGCAGAGCAGATAAGAAAGTCCACATCGGTCATGCGGGAGGCCATCTCGGCCAGCTTCCGCAGCGCCGTGTCCTGATCAATGCTCTCGTCGCCGGCCGCTACGAAATAGTCCGCCGACACCTGGGCGATCAGCTCGGCGCGGGTGCGCATTTCGCCCCGCTTTTCCGCGGTGGTGGTGCCGTAGCTGAGGGTGAAGAAGCTGACACCCAGCAGCAGCAGCGTCAGCAGCACCATCCCGGCGGTCAGCGCAAACTGATGCCAGTACAGGCTGTTGAATTTTCGCTTGATGTGTTCGATCATGACGGCTGCTTCACTTCAAATTTGTAGCCCACGCCCCAGACGGTCTTCAGTGCCCACTGGTCGGAGACGTTTTCCACCTTTTCCCGCAGCCGCTTGATATGCACGTCCACGGTACGGCTGTCGCCGAAGTAGTCAAAACCCCACACCTCGTCCAACAGCTGGTTGCGGGTATAGACCCGGTTGGGCGTCACCGCCAGATGGTACAGCAGCTCCAGCTCTTTGGGAGGCGTATCCACCCGCTTGCCGTCCACCAGCAGCTCGTAGCTGTCCAGATCGATGACCAGCTTGTCGAACACCAGCCGCTTGCGGGTGTCGTCGGGGATCTCGCTGCGGCGCAGCACGGCGTTGATGCGCGCCATCAGCTCCTTCATCTCAAAGGGCTTCACCAGATAGTCGTCGGCGCCCATCTCCAGACCGGTGATCCGGTCGGTCACATCGCCCTTGGCGGTGAGCATGATGATGGGGGTGGAGCCCTTTTCCCGGATATGGGCGCAGACAGCCCAGCCGTCCATCACGGGCAGCATGATGTCCAGCAGCACCATGTCCGGTGCCTTGGCATCGTATTCCTCCACGGCCTTGCCGCCGTCGTAGGCGATGCGTACCTCAAAGCCCTCTTTTTCCAGGTACATCCGGATCAGGTCGGAGATATTGTGGTCATCCTCTACCACAAGAATATTGCGTGCCATAGATAGCCTCCCAATGTATCTTGATCTGTATGTCTCAATTATATCGGAGCCGCGCCGCGATTCCTGAACTTTTTGTAAATTCAGCGCGAAATGGCTGATAGAACAGTATAGCACACTTTTTATCCGTTGTACAGTCCGATCGTCACGCCGGTATAGTACCATTGCAGGATCTCCTGCCAGGTCTTGCCCTCCTTGGCCAGTTCGTTGGCGCCGTACTGGCTCATGCCCACGCCGTGACCGTAGCCGGTGACCCGGAAGGTGACGCTGCCGCCGCCTGCTTCCACCGTAAAGGCGGAGGAGCGGAGACTGTACAGGCTGCGCAGCTCCTTGCCGGTGACCGTTACGCCGCCGATCACCACCGTGGCCACCCGCCCGGAGTCGGTGCGTGCCACCGCACCGATCCAGCTGTCGCCGCTGCCGGAGAGCTGGGCGTCAGGGTGAGCTTTCTGGAAAACGGTGCGGAATTCCTCGGCGGTGAAGGTGTTGACGCTGTAGTAGTTGGGTACGGAGTCAGAGGACTCCGGACTTTTGACGCTCACCAGATAGGGCAGTTCCGCCGCCCACACGTCACCGCTGGCGGCGGTGGCGCCGGCAGAGGAGGAGTGGAACACCGCCATGATGGGCGCGCCGTCATACAGCACCACCTGTCCGTCAGTCTCCGTCACCGCCTGCTGCACTTTGGCTTCATAGGAGGTGAATTTTTCACCCCACTTTTCCTTCGCCTCCGCCTCTGACAGCCAGGCGGTGCAGCAGCCTGGGTTGGTGCATACGTCTGCGTCGGGATGGGTATCCTTGCTGCCGGCGGACAGGCGGTAATAGAGATAGGTGCGCTCCGCCACGGCCTGTGCCTTCAGCGCCTCTTCCTCAAAAGCGGCGGGCATCTCGCCCCGCACCACGCCGGGCAGGTATTCTGTCGCCGTCATGGTGCGCACGGTGCTGCCGTCCCACAGCCGCAGCGTGTGGGCAGCGTCGCTGCCGACCGCCTGTTCCGCCGGCTGGGACACCGGCGCCGGGGAAGGACTGGATGCTGTATCGTCGTTCTCCGTCTCTGGCTGCCGCAGCCAGGGCGGCAGGAACAGCAGCAACAGCAGCGCGATACTGGCCGCGATGATCTGTTTCATGCAAAACACTTCCTTTCCACGCTACAGTGTAGGGGAGCATGGTGGGCGAAAAAGCGGGAAAGGGAAAATGTAACGGCATTTTGCAAAGAATTTAATACATTTGTAACAATTCCATACGATGATTTTTAACAACCATCGGGTATCTTAATACTTGCAAGAGACAAAAACTTTTTTCATCAATCTTCCTGCCATATTAAGCCGAGGGCGCTGCGCCTTCGGCTTTATGGTTTTTATTGACCGGATCCCCCGACGAAAGGACTCGCGGCCTGACTGCGCACCCCCTGCAAAGCAGCCCCCGACCGCTCTCACACGAGAGCGGTCGGGGGGCTTTTATTTCCGCAATCCCCTGAAGAAATCCGACAGCACCGTCTGACAGTCCTCCGCCAGAATGCCGCCCACCAGCTGGGGATGGTGGGGGAAATCCTCCATGAAGAGATTCAGTACGCCGCCGCAGGCGCCCATGGCGCGGTCTCTGGTGCCGTAGAACACCCGCCGTACCCGGGCATTGAGGATGGCACCGGCACACATGGGGCAGGGCTCCAGGGTCACGTAGAGGTCACAGTCCTCCAGCCGCCAGGAGCCGAGGACGGCGTTGGCCTGCGCCATGGCCTCCATCTCCGCGTGGGAAAAGACAGCCTGTTTTTCCTCCCGGCGGTTGCGCCCCCGGCCGATGACGGCGCCGTCACGGACGATCACACAGCCCACCGGCACCTCGCCGTGAGCGGCGGCTTCCTGCGCCAGCATCAGCGCCTGACGCATATATGCTTCATGTTCCATGGAACGCTCCTTTCCAAAAAAGACCGGGAAGTGGATTAAAATAGTGCATATCTGTCCAAACTACTCGTACACTGTAGGCAGGGGGGATGAGCTCCCCGCCTCATACGAGGAGGACGTGTCATGGCAAAAAAGAAGGACGTTTTGTGGCCCACCGATAGAGAGCTGCGGCAGGAGCTGGATCAGATCAACCGTCAGCTGAAGGAGGCGTATGACCGATTCAACTATGCCTGTGAGCCGGAACTGGTAGAGGCCAGCATCTTCGAGATCAATGCCTTGAAGGCAAAGTATGACTATCTGCTGCGCTGTGTCAAGGAGCGCGCCGGGATGCAGCCTGCGGCCGGCCGCGGCGGGTATATGCCGCCTGCGGAGCGGGCGGTGGCCGCGTCGTCCGTGAAGGGAGGGCCGGTATGTCGGTCGTAGAAAAGGTATCGTTGGGGCTTGTGCTGCTGTTTCTGATGGTGGCGCTGTCCCGCCTGTTCAAAACGCCGCTGAAGCTGGCTCTGCGTCTGGCGGCCAATACGGCACTGGGGTTCGGCGCGCTGTGGGCGCTGAACCTCACCACCGCCTATACGGGGCTGAGCCTGGGCTGGAACCTGTTCAATGCGCTGGTGGTGGCGGTGTTGGGCGTGCCGGGCTTCTGCCTGCTCCTGCTGGTGAAGTGGGTGCTGGGAGGTACATAAAATAAGCGGCGTCTTTATGATGCGTTCACAGGGAGGGGGGTGCTTCCCGTCTGCGGAACCGTCTGCGAAGAACGGCGGGCGGGGCAGAACCCCGCCCTGCGCACCGTGCGGCAAAGGCGCTCCGTAGGGCGGTGACCACGCCCCACAGCGCAATCACCGCTCTCGCGGCAGGGTTCACGCCCTGCCATTTATTTTGTATCTTGCAGCAAAGGAAAGTCAGGCTCGGATTTCTTTTCTGATACAGTATCCCTCTTGTATGGCAGCAGCGGTTGCGATAAAGCACACCGCAATGGCACAGTATCGTATTTCGACCAGCTTGAACGTCAATGGCAGCAGAAACAGTAGAGCACCTGTGATCTTGTTCATAATGGTGTATGTTTGACAATGAACCTTTTTTGGCGAATGAACCCCCATGCGATAGTTGCTGTTTTATCACGGCGATGACAACGATCCATGTCAAAGCCCATGCCGGAAATTCGATTTCCGGCAATAGTTTGAGCAAGGCGGACACGAGAAAGACAGCGTCGGCAATGGCGTCAAACCGTGAACCGGACGCGCTGGCGGAGTTCGTTTTTCTTGCGACCGTTCCGTCGATCATATCTGTGATGCCGCTGGCCAGATACATTGCATAAAACCGAAATGAGCATACAGGGAACATCAGCAGCAATATGCTGAAGGCAATGCGGCAGCCTGTGATGATATTTGCCGCATATCGTTTCATGTTTCCCACCGCAAATATCATTTTCTCTGTATCGTCCTGTATCATCGCGCCTATTTCTCCGGCTGTTCCAAATTCCAGCCATACAGCGGATACCTCTGCAGGCTGCCGAACAGCTTCTGCTTCAGATCTGGGTAGGTCTGCTCCAGCGAGGCGATCAGCTCCTTCACCTCCTGCCGGCGACTGTGGCCATCCATGGGGCAGGGGTTGTGTACGATAGGCAGTGCCTCACGCTGCGCCGCCCGGCGGATGTCGTCCTCGTGGCAGTACAGCAGCGGCCGGATCTGGGTGACGCCGGTGCGATCCAGATAGGTCACCGGCTGGAAGCAGCCGATGCGCCCCTCAAACAGCAGGTTCATCAGCAGTGTCTCCACCGCGTCATCATAATGGTGTCCCAGGGCGATCTTGCGAATGCCCCGCTCTGTCAGTGCGGTATTGAGACTGCCCCGCCGCAGCTTGGCGCACAGGGAACAGGGGTTCTTCTCCTTGCGTTCCTCAAAAATGATCTGATATACCGGTATCTGGATCCGGGTATAGGGCACCTCCAGCGCCTGACACAGCGCCGCCACGCCGCTGAAATCCATCCCCGGCATCCCCATCTCCAGGGTGATGGCCTCCAGTGTAAAGGGAATGGGATAAAAGCGGCGCAGCCGCGCCAGCGCCGCCAGTGTCAGCAGGCTGTCTTTGCCGCCGCTGACACCCACGGCGATCTGGTCGCCCGGTTCGATCATATGATAGTCCTCCACACACCGGCGGACAAGTCCCAGAATGTGCTGCATATGTGTGCCTCCAAGTTGAAAATTGGGAAGTGTGAAAATGAAAGATAATAAGAGATAATAAGAGAAAATACGAGATGTTTTGCCTGTAAATTAAAACGTTGTTGACAACGCGGCGCCGGTATGCTATAAATATCCTTGCGCGTTTGGCGCGTTCCCCTCGATTTTAGCAAGGGAACACGAAAAAGTAAAGCAATATATTGAATAATAGATTTGGAGGAAAAACACCATGTCCACTTTTATGGCAAACAAGGCCAACATCGAGCGCAAGTGGTATGTCGTTGACGCCGCCGGCAAGCCCCTGGGCAAGACCGCTGTCGTCGTGGCCGACCTGCTGCGCGGCAAGGGCAAAGTCACCTACACTCCCCACGCTGACTGCGGTGACAACGTCATCGTCATCAACGCCGGCAAGGCGGTTCTGACCGGCAATAAGCTGGAGCAGAAGTATTACCGCACCCACTCCGGCTGGATCGGCGGCCTGAAGGAGACCAAGTATCGCATTCTGATGCAGGACAAGCCCGAGCTGGCCATGCGCGTGGCCGTCCGCGGCATGATGCCCCGCAACACCGTCACCAAGGACTCCCTGAAGCGCCTGCACGTCTATGCCGGCGACACCCATGAGCATCAGGCACAGAAGCCCGAGCTGGTCAAGTAAGTGAAGGAGGAAACGAAGAATGTATCAGTCTAAGAATCCCTACAAGTACGGCACCGGCCGCCGCAAGTCCTCCGTTGCCCGCGTGCATCTGTTCGAGAATGGCTCCGGCAATATCACCATCAACGGCCGCAATATCGATGAGTACTTCGGCCTGGAGACCCTGAAGATGGTCGTTCGTCAGCCTCTGGCTGCTACCGATACCCTGGGCAAGGTGGACATCGTTGCCACCGTCGAGGGCGGCGGTGTGTCCGGTCAGGCCGGCGCTCTGCGTCACGGCATCAGCCGCGCTCTGCTGCTGGTCAACCCCGAGTACCGCGCCATCCTGAAGAAGGCCGGCTTCCTGACCCGCGATCCTCGTATGAAGGAGCGTAAGAAATACGGCCTCAAGGCCGCTCGTCGCGCACCGCAGTTCTCCAAGCGTTGAGTTTATACCGCTGTTTTCTGCAAAGGCTCCTGCTCCGGCAGGGGTCTTTGTTTCTTTCGGAACTGAGGTGTCCTCGCGGCGCAGCCGCTGCGGTCGGAGGCTAAAAACGTGCCGCCGACACGTTTTCTTAACGCCCCGACAGTTCTCCAAGCGCTGAGTTTATACCGCTTACCTGCAAAACGCCGGAAACCGCACGGTTTCCGGCGTTTTCTCACCCTGAGGCAGTTCCGCACAAGAGCGCGGAACTGCCTCAAGGCAAATATAAGAGGAACGGGCTGCATTGCAGCCCGTTCCTCTTATCGAGATACGTTAGATACATTTGCGGCGTCATACCGCAGTTGCTCACGCCAACGGCATACAGCCGGAGACCATGGGTGCTTCTACGTAGAATTGCGTTTCACTGAAATCCTTTACGGTATAGTAGATCATGCCGTCATAGATGAGCCAATAGAAGATCTCGGAATCTGGCTCCCGCACGACCTCTGCAGGCCCCTCCTCCGGCAGATGGTACAGAGGACCGCAGTTGCCGTGAGGCGCCATATGGGAGGCAATGTATACGATTCCGGTGGCCGCGTCGGTGATGTCCCATGACAGATAGCGCCACTCCTCAGGGATGCGGTACAGATCTGCTATGCCCGAGTAGACACAGTTGAGCTCCGGTACGCTGTACTCCGTAATAGATCCCTCATCATCGCCGGATACGGTGACAACAAGGCTGCCGTTCTCGTTTATGAGATGGGCGCTCGAGGAAAGCGGCAGACTGCCGACCACGGTGTCAGGCGTTTCAGCATCTGCATAGTGCAGTGTGGTCTCATTGCCGTCACTGAGCAGGTAATATACGCCGCTGTCGGTAAGCAAGACACTCTGCGCGGGGACGTTTTCCAGCAGATAACGGCCGTCGGCTGTGACAACGGAGCAGCTGCCCTCGTCGTCACACCCCAGAATGAGGGAGCCGTTGGAGTCCCAACTATGCGGTGTAGCTATGGTTTTTACAATGCTGCCCTGCAGATCATAAACCGTGACCATACCCATCCGCTCATAGCTGGTATAGGACTGCACATAGATCAGCTGTCCGTCCGCCTTCGGAATGCCCTCTCCCTGCGGTATGGTAAAGAGGGTCTCGGCGGTCTCTGTACTTAAATCGATCCGCACCACCACTGTTTCTCTGTCCTCGACGGGCTGTTCCGTTTGCCCCAGCAGGTAGAAGCTCCCGTCGCAGAATGTGTATGCAGGGGCGGAGGGGAAGATCGTGTTCTCCGGTGCACGGCAGATCAGCTGCTTCTGACCGTCCACAAAGCGGTAGAAGGCTGTATTGTCCGCCGCATACACCACATCGTCCACGCGCAGGAATGTAGCCTCCAATTCCAGATCCACATCTTCCGGTACATACAGCTCAGCCAGCGCGGCCAGCTCCTCAGGCGCGAGGCAGGTGATCCGGTTTCCGTCCTGCACTGTGATGACCGTACCGGAAATACCCTGCCAGCCGTTGCGCTCCATATAGTCCCGGCATTCCTGCGTGCCCGACATGGCGTCCACTTCCGTCAGGCCGTCGCTGTCCAGCTGCAGGACGCTGAGATAGAGGTCGGAGTCGTTGATGGTAAACTGCACGGCAAGACCGGCGTAGCCCTCCAGCGCCGCCAGATCCATGTCATCGATGTATATGCCGGAGTCGTCGTCTGCCTCATAGCTGTGCATCTGCCACAGTGTTACCTCCCCGTCAATGACGGCGTACAGCAGGCACTGCGCCTGCTTTCCCCAGTCGCCGAAAATGGTGATCGCCATCTCCGTCCAGCCGTCGTTGTCGAAGTCGGAGAGATAGTAGCGGATCTTTTCGGTGGAAAAGATGTGATCATCATTCCGCAGTTCGGGCACACACTCGTCCACCCAGGCCTTGCTCTCGGCGTATTGTGCCAGCAGCTGGGCATTCTGCGTATCCTTCTTGTCGAGCAGGACTTCCAGCACCAGAACGCCTACCAGCAGCACGGCCAGAATGACAGCGATGATGAGAAGGATCTTTTTCACTTTCTTTTTCTTTGGCTTTGCCGGCGCCGTCGGCATGGCGGAAGCCTGCCGTGGCGATGCGGCATCAGCCAGTGCCGTCGGCGTGGCCGGTACGACGGTGCGGTCTGTCATATCCGGGATAGGGCTTCCGCAGTTGGTGCAGAAGCGGCTGCCCGTCAGCTCTTCCCCACAATATTGACATTTCATGATGTGTTCTCCTTTTCTCTCTTGCTCTTGTGCCGGGGCTCATAGAAACATTGTATCTTTCCTGCGGCTTATTTACAAGAGAAAAAATGCCTGACCGCGAAAAATCATACAGCGTCCCGGTAGAAAGAAGCCCGCTGTGTTCCCCTGCAAAAAGACGATTTACAAACGGCGGCATTTCTGGTACGATAGCCCTACACTTGCACAAGGAGGTTCTTCCGCCATGAAAGATCTGCAAAAGAAGCTGCGTGTGGCGCTGGTACAGGCCACGCCCGTGATGTTCAACAAGGATGCCACTATCGACAAAGTATGCGCTCAGATCCGGGAGGCCGGGAAAAACGGCGCGGAGCTGATCGTGTTCCCCGAGTCGCTGATCCCCTGCTATCCCTATGGCCTGACCTACGGCTTCACCGTGGGCAGCCGCACGGAGTCCTGCAGGGATGACTGGAAGATCTATTACGATAACGCGGTGCTGTGCCCCAGCGAGGATACGGAGCGCATCGGCACGGCGGCAAAGGAGGCCGGGGCGTATGTCTCCATCGGCTATACCGAGCGGGGGCGCAGCAACGGCACGCTCTACTGCGCCAACATGATCTTCGGGCCGAACGGGCGGTTGCTGTGCAACCACCGCAAGCTCAAGCCCACCGGCGCCGAGCGCATCATCTGGGGCGACGCGGATCGGGATTACTTCCCGGTGGTGGATTCCCCCTGGGGCACCATGGGCGCCCTGATCTGCTGGGAGAACTATATGCCGCTGGCGCGTGCCGCGCTGTACCAGAAGGGCGTCAGCCTCTATCTGTGCCCCAACACCAACAACAACCCGGAGTGGCATGACACCATCAGGCACATCGCCATCGAGGGCAAGTGCTTTGTGTTCCATGTCAACCAGTTCTTCGTCCGGGATATGTACCCCACGGACTACCATGGCCCTGCCGCGGAGGAGATCGCCCGGCTGCCCCAGGCACCCTGCAGCGGCGGCAGCGCCGTCATCGATCCCTATGGCCACTATGTCACCGAACCGGTGTGGGACTGTGAGACCATCATCTATGCCGACATCGATCCGGACGAGGCGGCGCGTGCCCGCATGGAGTTTGACCCCTGCGGCCATTATGCCCGTCCGGACGTGACCGAGCTGATCCTTCACGAAAAATAAGCACAGAGAGGAAGAAACTGCCATGGAGCTGTGGGAGATCACGGACTTTAACGCACCGGAGCTGGACGTATACGCCCGCCTGACGGAGAACCAGCTGGTAAACCGCGCCGATCCGGCGCACGGGCTTTTCATCGCGGAAAGCCCGTTGGTGATCGGTCGGGCGCTGGACGCGGGCTGTGAGCCGGTGTCTTTCCTGATGGAGAGCCGCCACCTGGAGGGAAAGGCGCGGGAGCTGCTGGCGCGTTGCCCGGCGCACATCCCGGTCTATGCTGCACCCCTGGAGGTGCTGGAGCAGCTGACGGGCTTCAAGCTGACCCGCGGTATGCTGTGCGCCATGCGCCGTCCGGCACTGCCCTCGCTGGAGGCGGTATGCACCGGCGCCCGCCGGGTGGCAGTGCTGGAGAACGTGATGAACCCCACCAATATCGGCGCCATTTTCCGCAGCGCCGCCGCGCTGAATATGGACGCGGTGCTGCTCACCGCCGCCGGCAGCGACCCCCTGTACCGCCGTGCGGTGCGGGTCAGCATGGGCACCGTGTTCCAGATCCCCTGGACGTATTTCCCGGAAAATGCCCCCTGGCCGGAGACGGGCATGGCGCTGCTGCGGAGTATGGGCTTCAAGACCGCCGCCATGGCGCTGCGCGACGATTCTCTGACCATCGACGATCCCCGACTGCTGGCGGAGGAAAAGCTGGCGGTGGTGCTGGGTACGGAGGGGGACGGCCTTGCCGGCGCTACCATCGCCAGCTGCGACTACACGGTGCGCATCCCCATGACCCATGGGGTGGACTCCCTGAACGTGGCGGCGGCCAGCGCCGTGGCCTTCTACCAGCTGGGCAAGCGGTAAGAAAATGTCACAGAAGCAAAAAGAGACGGACGCAGTCCGTCTCTTTTGAGACTGTCGAAAAACCTGCGGTTTTTCCGACAAAGGGTTTGCAGTCTGCTGCGCGCATAATCTGTTCGTCACAGACGAACAAATTCCACACTTGCAGCCTGAGAAGTATTTTCTCTCACGCACATGTCGCGAGAGAAAATAATTTGAAATTTTTGCCGCTTGCGAGCGGCAAACTCTGCGAGGCTTTTTTGACACGCTGAAAAGAGACGGACGCAGTCCGTCTCTTTTCAATTCAGAGTGTCGCTTTTTGTCACACCGTCCCCTGGATGACCAGGTTGGATACGCCGGGATCCGTGGTATACACACCGGTGGCGGCGTTCTGGGTATAGGCGGCAGCAGGCACCGTCAGCATCCCGGTCACTGTGGCGAAGGCGCCGGTGGCCGCGTCGTAGGTGTAGTGGACGCCCTCCGTCCAGGCCACACCGTTGAACGTGACCGTCAGATCGCGGAGGATGGGGTCGAAGGTGTCGGTGATCACCAGCTCGTCGCCGGCGTCGGCGGCAGTGTTGCCCCGGTTGAGCAGCGTCAGGGTGTAGGTCAGCGTTCCGTTCTCCACCACAGTGGCAGGGCAGATGCTCTTGCTGATGGCCAGCTGCGGCGCCGTGGAGGCATTGATGGTCTCCGTAACGGTCACGCCGGTCATCAGACCGTCGCCGGTGATGACGGCGGTGTTGGTGATGCTGTCCTCCACGCCCAGCGGCGCGTACTCGTTGACCACGGTGGAATAGACCAGCATGGCATTGCCGCCGGCGGGCACAGTGATGCCGGTGATGGTCAGCGGCGCGGTGTCGGTCACGGCAGGCGCGGTCTGCTGCGCACCGTTGACGTAGTACAGCAGCGATCCTGCCGCGTAGGTCAGGGGATACAGGGTGCCTGCGCCGAAAGTATAGCGCCCCAGATCGTCGGTGACGGTCAGCCCGGTAAAAGGCGTGGTGCCGGAATTGATGAGCGAGATGGTAAAGGCCTTGGTGCTGCCGCCCATATAGGTGTCGTCAGCGGCGGCCTTGGTCGCCGTCAGTACCTCCACCAGCTCCCCCACCGCCACGTTGGAGAGTGTGGTGATGCCGTTGTAGGACAAAGCCGCCTGATTGGTAATGGTTGCCATGGCAAACCTCCTGAAAAGATCGGATTGCAGGCGAAGGCCGGAAAGAGCACACCGCCTGCGTTCCATTCTATGTGGAAGCCGCAGGCGGTGTGCTCTGCCGGACGCGGAAAGGGAATGTCCGCGCCGGGAATTTTATTGTTTTCGTGCGGTGCGATAGTCGTCTCCCGGCCGCCAATAGGGACATGCGTCGGCGCTGCGGGAGAGAAAACGCACCATCTCGTCCTCATCCAGATCCATCTCACAGATGTAGTCGTCATAGGCCTCGTCGTAGCTGTAGAATGCGCAGCTTTCGCATTTGCCCACGGTGCGCCGCCCCCTCTCTGGCACTTATTATACGGCGGAGCGGGGCAGTGCGTCAAGCTAAAAGAGAAACTCCTCCGCCAGCGCCGGACGCATGACCGATACCTCGTAGGCCACCCGTTCCGTGGACACGCCGTCCTCCGTTTTCGTGTATGTACGGCTCTGCACCCGCCCCTCGATGGTCAGCCGGTCACCGGTGTTCATGGCGGCCGCCTGCTGCGCCACCGCGCCCCAAGCGATGCAGGGCAGATAGTCTGCCCGGCCGTACCGCCGGTTCACCGCCAGGATAATGTCGCAGATGTCCCGTCCCAGCGGTGTGCGCCGCAGCACCGGCGGCTTGCACAGAATGCCGGAGAGCTGGATCAGGTTGAAGGGCGTCTCTCCGCCCGGCTCCAGCACATGGGCGAATACGGAGATCACCAGCCGACTGCCCTGTCCGCTCTTGTTGTTGAAGGAACGCAGCTGCCCCCGTACCGTCACCGTGTCGCCGACCGCCAGCGGCACGGCCGCCAGCTGCGTCTGGGAGACGATGACCGTCAGCTTGTCCGCAAGTCCGCTGAGCCGCTCCACCGCCAGTGTGAATTTGTAGAAGGACAGCCCGTGGTTGGCGTGGCTCAGTACCGGGGCGCTGTCCACCGTGCCGCACAGCTGTACGCAGTTGAAATTGTTGTCCATGCAGTCCACCTCGTTTGTTGATATGCCACAGCCTATGCGCCGCCGGAGAAGAATATGCTTTTCAAACACCGGAGAATGTGTCATAATAGCGGCAAAGGAGTGATGACCGATGCGTTATAAGGGAAAAGTTTATCGTCCCCCCAGTGAAGCCTACAGCCTGATCGTGCAGGTGACCTACGGCTGCAGCCACAACAGCTGCGCCTTCTGCGACATGTACGACGACA
>CAKTMQ010000040.1 GCA_934573945.1 uncultured Oscillospiraceae bacterium
GCCATCGCCGCCTGCGAGGACGTGCGGTGGGTGCCCGCCTGGGGCAAGGACCGTATGCGCTCCATGATCCTGGAGCGCACCGACTGGTGCATCAGCCGCCAGCGCCGCTGGGGTCTGCCCATCCCGGTGTTTTACTGCAAGGACTGCGGCAAGCCGGTGTGCAACGACGAGAGCATCGAGGCCGTGGCCAGCCTGTTCGAGAAGGAAGGCTCTAACGCCTGGTTTGAGAAGGACGCCATGGACATCCTGCCCAAGGGCTTTGTGTGCCCCCACTGCGGCAAGAGCGGCGGCTTTGAGAAGGAGACGGACACGCTGGACGGCTGGTTCGACTCCGGTTCGACCCACTTCGCCGCTATGGAGCGGGATCAGGGCTTCTGGCCCGCCACCATGTATATCGAGGGTCTTGACCAGTACCGCGGCTGGTTCCAGTCCTCCCTGCTGGTGGCCGTAGGCGCGCTGGGCCGGGGCGCACCGTTCAAGGAGTGCGTCACCCACGGCTGGACGGTGGACGGCGAGGGCAAGGCCATGCACAAGTCCCTGGGCAACGGCATGGACCCCGCCGAGATCTTCAACAAGTACGGTGCGGACCTGCTGCGCCTGTGGGCGGGCAGCTCCGACTATCACGTGGACGTGCGCTGCTCTGACGAGATCTTCAAGCAGCTGAGCCAGAACTACCTGAAGTTCCGCAACACCTGCAAGTTCTGCCTGGACAACCTGGTGGGCTTTGACCCGGATCAGCTGGTGCAGCCCGGCGAGATGCTGGCGCTGGACAGGTGGGCCGTGACCCGGCTGAACAGCCTGATCGAAAAGGCCTTCGCGGCGTATGACGAGTATGAGTTCCATGTGGTGTCCCACATGATCAACGACTTCTGCGTGGTGGATCTCAGCTCCTTCTACTTCGACATCATCAAGGACCGCCTGTACTGCGACGGTGAGGACAGCCTGTCCCGCCGCAGCGCCCAAAGCGCCATGTGGATGATTTTGGATGCCATGACCCGGATGTTTGCGCCGATTTTGGCGTTCACCTGCGACGAGATCTGGCTGGCCATGCCCCACCGTCACAGCGATGACGGGCGGAACGTGCTGTTCAACGAGATGGTGCTGCCCTACGGCGGCTACGCCCTCGGCGAGGACGAGATGGCCAGGTGGGCGCGGATCGCCGCGCTGCGGGGCGCGGTCAACGGTGCGCTGGAGCAGGCCCGCGCCGATAAGACCATCGGCAAGAGTCTGGAGGCCGAGGTGGATCTGACCGTCACCGCCGGGGACGCCTTCCTGGCGGACATGGACGCCGGTATGCTGGCGGATCTGCTGATCGTCTCTCAGGTGCGTGTGGACGTGGGTGCGGAGCAGTCCGTGGCCGTCCGTCCCGCCAGCGGCGCCAAGTGCCTGCGCTGCTGGAAGGTGCTGCCCACCGTGGGCAGCGACGCGGCGCATCCCGAGCTGTGCCCGCGCTGCGCCGCCGTGGCCAAGAAGTTCCCCGACCTGGCGTAACGAATATAAGGAGTACCCAAAAGCACAAAAAGCTGTCTGCCCATCGGGCAGACAGCTTTTTGCTATCTGCAGCACGGCGTGACCACACCACGCCGTACTCATTTCTGCTCTTTCTCATGGATCGCGTGCAGACTCAATTCTCCGGCCAGCTTAAACAGGGTGTCGCTGATGACCTGCTCTGTGGACAAGTTCGCCTGCCGCCCGACATTACTGTAAAACGCGTAAAGATAGTCCGGAACTTTGATAGTGATCTCTTGCATAGGTGTACATCTCCTTAAGGCGATAACTAAACGATAACATATAGTTTGTAGATAGTCAAATTGTTTTTGGGTAAAATGCTATCATACTGCTAAAGGGGTGTTATCATTTGGCTACTGACCGCATTCAGACCGGTATTCGTTTTCCGGAGAACTTGCTGCGAAAGATCACGTATATTGCAAAGAAGAACCATCGTTCACTGAATGCACAGTTGGAGCATCTGGCGCAGGAATGCGTGGATGCTTATGAACGGGAGCATGGAGACATCGTTCTGCCGGAGGATGAAGAATAAACAAAAAGCAGGAGGGATTTGAACCCTCCTGCTTTTATACATGACAGTATCGATAAATGAAATACGCCGCCTTACGCGCCGCCCGCCTCCGGGGTATCCGACTGCTTCTGCCGGGTCGCCACCGCCGTGATTACCAGCGCCAGGATCGTAACGGCCACGACGATTCCTGGCACATATGAGAAGGAGAGCGTTTCGGCATAAGCCGTGAGCAGCTTGTCGCTCTCGCGGATCCATTCGCCCGCCCAATAGCCGTTGTCGGTGCTGGCGGCGTAGGCCAGTGTGGGCGGCAGCGCCACGATCCAGTGGACGACCTCCTCCGCCACGGCCGCCAGCCATATGGCGGCCGTGACCCGGAAGTAGGGACGGGGCAGCAGAAAGCGGTCATCACTCCAGCGACGGACAGCGCTCCGCAGCAGGATGTATACCGCGGGCAGCAGCAAAAGTGTCAGATCCCACTGGATAAAGCGATGCAGATTATCCCCCATACTGTACTGCCGCGGATAGCCCGTCAGCAGCCAGTGTGTCAGTCCCGGGGTGATCCAGAAGCCCAAAGCGTTCCATACCAGCATCGCCCCACAGGGCAGCAGCAGTGTCATCCGGCGGCGCAGTACTCTTCGGGGACAGCTGCCCCAGCCCACCCACACGGCGGCCAGAGCCATGGGAAGCATGAGGATACCGATGACGTATCCGAAGGAGGAATAGTAAAAATAGCTGTTCAATAGTACGGCTGTGATCAGGCACAGCACCGCCGCCGCGTAGCCGATCTGCCAACGCAGCGCGCCCCGCTGGGCAAGATACTGCTCCACCTGCCGCCCGCCGGTGCTGCCCCGTACCGTTTCACCCGCCAGAATGTCGTCCGCCGTCACGCCGTACAGCTCCGCCAGCGCCGGCAGAATGGCGATGTCGGGAAACCCGCCGCCGCTCTCCCATTTGCTGATGGTCTTGTTGGATATGCTGAGCCGGTCAGCGGCCTCCTGCTGCGTCATGCCCGCGTTCTTCCGCAGCGCCGCCAGATAGCTGCCGGTTTTCATGGTATCCATGTGGTCACGCTCCTTTCGTCGTGGTGCCAGTATGCCGCAGAACAGCCGGAGCTGTCCATCCCCGCGTCTCGGAATTCTGTCTGCGCAGCGTAGAATTGACGTAAAAGCCCCGTTTTGCACCGCAAAACGGGGCTTTTACAATTTGTCTCGCAGAGTTCGCGGCGCAGCCGTCCGCAGACCCCGTTGGCAATGGAACCAAAGATTTCATGCCGGAATTTTAATACTTCCAGCTTCGTCCCGGTTCCATAAACTCCGCCACCCGTTTTTCATAGCTGTCCATGGCGGCCTGTTCAAAGGCCAGCGCGTCGGAGGGAGCACCCATCTGCCGCAGCAGCCACTTGCACAGCGGCGGGTTCAGGATCAGCAGCGGGCCGATGAGGTAGGTGGCCAGCAGGCCGCCCCGGCGGAAGCCCTCGCCGCTGCCCTCGGTGCCGTCCCGTCCCACGCCCTTCACGGTGGCGAACAGCGCCTCGCCGACGCCGTGAGAGTGGCCGAACAGGCTCTTGAAGCCCACGATGTCCATGTCCTCGAATTTGCCTACAAAGAAGCTGTTGTGCCGCTGCATCATGCGGTAGGAGGCGTGGGTGTCCAGCAGCCCCAGTCCTTCGATCCGGGGCGCCGTGTCGCTGTCGATGTAGCTGCCCAGAATGTCCAGCGCGTTGCCGGTGGCCAGAAACAGCTGGCCTGCGTCCACCCGGGCGGCGATGTCGTCCCGGTAGGGACGCAGCGCCTCCGCCGCCAGCAGCAGACCCTGCTCGGTGGTGGAGCCCATGAAAACCAGCGCGATCTCCTCGGTCAGAAACCGGGGCTTGGTTTTCAGGTCGGTCTCCACGATCTCCAGCTGCCCGCAGCAGCGCTTCAGATAGTGGATGTTCTGCAGATCGCCGTAGAGGTTGCATACCTCCGGAAATAAGATCTCCGCTTTCATTGGGCGTTTCCTCCCTTCGCCAGCAGCAGTTCCTTCAGTTTCGCCTTTACCCGGAAGGCCAGCGGTGTGCCGTCCACGCCGTAGAGGATATATACGTCGTCGCCGGGGGTCAGATACAGCTTGTCCAGCGCCTTGAATTCGTCGTCCTCCAGAAAGATCTTCTCCTCCGGGATCCCTGCCAGCAGCAGCCGCAGCTTGTAGTCCCGGGCGCGTGGGCCGGCACACACCAGCTGCACGATGTCGTCGTGGTTGAGGAACTCAAAGTCGGTGTCGTACATCCAGCTGGGGTTCTCCGACCAGTTTTTGGACACGCCCATGCAGTTCATCATCACCAGCAGCTCCTTGCGGCCGGGCTTGGACTGGATGTAGTCGAAGTTCCGGCTGCAGGCCAGAGCGTTCTTGTCCTTGGACATCTGCATGATCACGTTGACGCCGCCGATCTTCTCCTCAGAGAGACGGCTCTCCAGGATCTTCGTCCCGGCAAACTGCTGCCGGATGGTCTCGTGGGACAGTCCCAGCTGCCGCAGCACGGCGATGACCGCCATCATGTTGTAGATGTTGAACAGACTGTCGGTGATCAGGTCATAGGGGTGCTCGATGCCGTCCTTCTCCCGTACCACCATGGTGCGGCCGGTCAGATCCACCTGCTGCGCCAGATAGTCCGCCTCCGGGGAGTGGAAGCCGCAGCTCTCGCACACGGCGTGGCCGATGTGGTGGTAGCGCCGGTACTCATACCGAAGCTTGCCCGCGCAGCGGGGGCAGATGCGCATATCGTTCAGCAGGTTCACGCAGTCAGTCACGTCGCCGGGCATCCGGCCGATGCCAAAATAGCAGCGGGCATTGTCCGGCGCCACACCGCAGGAGATCAGATCGTCGGCGTTGAGGATCAGCTTGCTCTCCCGCGGCAGATTCCGGCTGAGAATGTCCGCGATGTAGCCGGGGTGGGCGTTGCGCATGATGGAATCCCGGAACAGGTTGGTGATGAGGATATACTGGGGCTTGATATAGGGGTAGATCCTCGGCGCGGAGCGCTCGTCTATTTCCAGCACTGCCATGTCACAGCCGCGCACCCGCCCCAGCAGGTCACAATTGCGGATAAAGGCGGTGGATATGCCGGAGGTGATGTTGCTGCCGGCGCGGTTGCTGAGCACCCGGTGTCCCTCCGCCTCCAGCATATCCGTCAGCATATTGCTCACGGTGGTTTTGCCGTTGGTGCCGGTGACGGCCACCATCAGCGGCGGCTTGCCCACATATTTCAGAAAGTCCGGGCACAGCTTCACCGCCAGCGAGCCGGGGAAGTCGGTGCCGTTGTGCCCCGTGATCTTCAGCGCCGGGATGGACAGCTTGCCCAGCCACAGCGCCAGCAGAAACCGCAGTTTTCCCATGGTCAGTCCTCCATTGCGATGGCGCGGCAGGAGCAGCCATCGGCGTTTTCGAATTTCAGCGGCAGCGTCACGAAGGTGAACCGCCGTCCCAGTAGGGCGTCCAGCCCCTTGAGGTTCTCAGTGTTGACAAAGTCCGCACGCATCAGGGCGATGTGGTTGGGGAAATCGGTGCTGTCGCAGGGATCCAGCGAGATGGTGTCCTCGCCCACGCCCTTCAGGGGCAGCGCGGCCAGATAGGCCGCGGCCTCTGCCGTCAGACAGGGAAAGCCCTCAAAGTAGGCCGCCTGCCCCCACTTTTTGTCCCAGCCGGTGCAGAACAGCACAAAGTCCACGCCTGTCAGATCATAGCGGCGCAGCAGCGGCAGCGTGATGGCCGCCTCGCCCCGGCAGTCGATCACCACGGCGGTGCCGGCGAATTTGCCGCCGGAATAGCTGTCCAGCGCGGCACCGTCCGGCAGCATATGCGCCGGCGCGTCCATATGGGTGCCGGTGTGGGAGAACATATGCAGCAGCGTCTCCCGGTAGCCCGCCTGGTCAATGGTGCAGGCGGTGGTCAGCTGCGGCTGCTCCGTGCCGGGATACACCGGCATATCGTTCCGGATGGTATGGGTCAGATCATAGACCTTCATGGCCGTTCCTCCTTTTCTTTTCCCAGATAGATCATCAGTGCCGCCATGTCGGCGGGGACGGACGGCGCTGAGCTTTTCCCGTGCCTCCAGCCGCAGCCCCTGAATGTGGGCGTAGTCCAGCTCCTCCGGCAGCAGACGGCATTCCAGCCGTTCGAATTCCTCCACCTGCTTTTGCTGGCGTTGGATGTAGCCCTCGTACTTGACGGCGATCTCCACCTGCTCCACCACATCCCGACCCAGTACCGGTGCGCCGGGATCGAAGGGCCTCAGATCCGCGTAGCTGATCTGAGGCCGCCGCAGCAGATCGATGAGGCGGCATCCATCGGTAACGGGCGTGGTGCCCCGCACCGTCAGCATATCGTTGAGTGCCGGACTGCCCGGAATGCCGGTGTGCTCCAGCCGCCGGATCTCCTGCGCCACGGCGCGGTACTTGGCCTCCACCGCCGCCAGCCGTTCGGCGCTCACCAGCCCGATCCGGTGCCCGATGGCCGTCAGCCGTGCGTCGGCGTTGTCCTGCCGCAGCACCAGCCGGTATTCGGAGCGGCTGGTCATCATGCGGTAGGGCTCCTCGGTACCCTTGGTCACCAGATCGTCGATCAGCGTGCCGATATAGCTCTCGCTGCGCTTGAGTACCAGTGCTTCACGCTCCAGCAGTGCCAGCGCCGCGTTGACGCCGGCCACAAAGCCCTGTACGGCAGCTTCCTCGTAGCCGGAGGAGCCATTGAACTGCCCTGCGCCGTACAGCCCCGCCACCGCCTTTGTTTCCAGCGTGGGTTTCAGCGCCAGCGGATCGATGCAGTCGTATTCGATGGCGTAGGCGGGGCGGGTCATCACCGCCTGTTCCAGCCCGGGAATGGTGTGCAGCATCCGGATCTGCACCTCCTCCGGCAGGGAGGAGGAGAAGCCCTGAATGTACAGCTCCTCGGTGTCCAGCCCCATCGGCTCGATGAACAGCTGGTGCCGGGGCTTGTCGGCAAAGCGCACTACCTTCGTCTCGATGGAGGGACAGTACCGCGGGCCGATGCCCTCGATCACGCCGCTGTAGATAGGGCTGCGATCCAGATTCTCCCGGATGATCCGGTGTGTCTCCTCATTGGTATAGGTCAGATAACACACCGCCCGGTTTTCCGGCGGCTGCGTTGTCTCAAAGCTGAAGGGCAGGGGAGAGGGGTCGCCCCGCTGGATCTCCATTTTGGAGAAGTCCACAGTGCGGGCGTTGATCCGGGGTGGCGTGCCGGTCTTGAACCGCCGCAGCGGCAGTCCCAGTGCCCGCAGTGCATCGCCCAGCGCGGCTGCGGGGTGCATCCCGTCCGGCCCGCTGTCCTCGATGCACTCGCCGATGATGGTGCGCCCGTGGAGGTAGGTGCCGGAACAGATCACCGCAGCTTTGACGGAGAACACCGCCCCTGTCCGCAGTACCACCTGCGCCACGTGACCGTCCGCCACCCGGATGTCCACCACCTCGCCCTGCCGGACAGTCAGGTGGAGCTGCCGCTCCAGTGTGTGCTTCATGATCTTCTGGTATTCCCGCCGGTCAGCCTGCGCCCGCAGCGACCACACCGCCGGCCCCTTGCCCCGGTTGAGCATCCGATACTGGATGCAGGCGCGGTCAGCCGCCTTGGCCATCTCGCCGCCAAGCGCGTCCAGCTCCCGCACCAGATGCCCCTTGCCGGTGCCGCCGATGGCGGGATTGCAGGGCATATTGCCTACGGCGTCCAGATTGATGGTAAAGCACACCGTCTCCAGCCCCAGCCTGGCCGCCGCCAGTGCCGCCTCGATGCCTGCGTGCCCCGCACCGATCACGGCAATATCAAATTGTCCCGCCGAAAACTCTTTCATACCCGTCCCTCATGGTAAAATAGAAGTAAGTTCCTATATTATAATGGTCCTTGTGGCAAAGTGCAAGGGGGACTGTGCATCATGCCAAAAAAGGTAGTAAAAATTTTGGTAAAAATAGATAAAATAGCGCTTGCAAACCGGCGAGAAGGGGCATATAATAAAACCGTAAAATAAAACAGGAAAGGAGTGTGATAGATACGATGCTGAACAAGCTCATCACGGGTGATCTGGATGACATGATCTTTGCAGACTGCGATTGGCAGCCCAGTGATCGGTGATCATCCCCCATACGAAGGAACCACGACACATCGGTGCCGTGGCGATTTGCTTTTTTGGGGATAAAATTCCCCATAATGATACAAAAAGCGACGTTCCCTCTGCCGCGCCGCGGCGGAGGAGGACGCCGTGAAGATACTGTAAGAATCCGGAAAACGCCGCGTCTTAACGGAATTTTAACGAGACGTTCGTGAAAATCTATGGTACAATTTGATCATACTGTGCGCGGCGGATGCATCGGGAGGTGAGGCACTGCGTGAAAAAATGGCATATCCCGTGGCCGGGAGAGTGGACAAAAAAGCGTAAGCTGTTCCACAGAGCTCTCTTGTATTCGGGAAAGGATTTCATTATTTCGGCGGTGCTGTTTTTTTTCACCGTGCTGCTGTGCCTGCTGCTGCGCTCGGTGGATACCAAAAGCGACACCAGCTATGTGGCGGTGCTGTTCTTTCTGGACGTGTTCCTGACGGCGCTGCTGACCGACGGGTACCTATTCAGCATCCTCATTGCCGTCACCGGTGTGCTGTGTGTGGACTATGTGTTCACCGCGCCCTATTGGGAGATCAGCTTCACGCTGGCCGGCTTTCCGCTGACCTTCATCGTCATGATGTTCATCTCACTGGTCACCGGTATGCTGACCAGCCGTGCCAAGCAGGTGGAGACCATGAAGCGGGAGACGGAACGGGAACGCATCCACGCCAATCTGCTGCGTGCGGTGTCCCACGACATCCGCACGCCGCTGACCGGCATCGTCGGTGCCACCGACGTACTGCTGGAGCAGGAGGAGACGCTGACGGCGCAGCAGCGCCATCAGCTGGCCGCTTCCGCCAACGAGGATGCCCGGTGGCTGATCCGCATCGTGGAGAACCTGCTGTCCATCACCCGTATCGGCGCCCAGGGTGACACCAAGGTCACCAAGACGCTGGCGGTGGCGGAGGAGGTCATTGAAAGCGCGGTGTCCAAGTTCACCAGCCGCTGTGACCGCCTGTCGGTACACGTGCATCTTCCCGAGGAGGTGCTGCTGGTGCCGATGGACGAGCTGCTGATCGAGCAGGTGCTGCTGAACCTGCTGGAGAATGCCCAGATCCATGCCGAGGGTGCTACCCAGATCGATATTACGCTGGAGAAGCATGACACGATGGCGCGGATCACGGTGGAGGATGATGGTGCCGGCATCCCGCCGGAGGAGGTCAAGACCCTCTTTGACAGCAGTGCCCACCAGAGCCAGCAGGGGGACAATAAGCGCAATATGGGCATTGGACTTTCCGTGTGCAAGACGGTGATGCAGGCGCATGACGGCAGCATCTGGGGGGAGAATGCGAAAAAAGGCGGCGCACGGTTTGTGATTGAATTACCTATGGAGGAGGACACCCATGAAAATCAAGGATAAGGTATTGATCGTGGAGGACGAGCAGAGCATCAGCAATTTCATCTCCATGATCCTGACGGCCAACGGCTACGACACCATTGTCGTTCGCAGCGGCGAGGAAGCACTGACCATGATCTCCTCCCACTGTCCCGATCTGATCGTGCTGGATCTGGGGCTGCCGGATATGGACGGCATAGAGGTGCTCAAGTCTGTCCGTAAATGGTCGAGTCTGCCGGTGGTGGTGGTCTCAGCCCGCCATCATGAGCACGACAAGGTAGAGGCGCTGGATTACGGTGCCGATGACTATATCTCCAAGCCCTTCGGCACTTCGGAGCTGTTGGCGCGTATCCGCACCGCCATCCGCCATACCCGCACCACGCTGTCCGATCCCCAGATCGCCCAGTCCGGCAAATTTACCACCGGTGAGCTGACCATTGATTACGACAAGCATCAGGTGCTGATGCGGGGTGAAAACGCCAAGCTGACGGTCAACGAATACAAAATCGTGGCGCTGCTGGGTAAATACGCCGGCAAGGTGCTGACCTATGACTTTATCATCCGGGAGCTGTGGGGGCCCAAGGCCAAGACGGACAACCAGATCCTGCGGGTGAATATGGCCAACATCCGCCGCAAGATCGAGAAGGATCCCGGCCATCCCGAGTACCTCTTCACCGAGGTGGGCGTGGGTTACCGGATGCGTGAGGGTGATTGACGCCTGTTTCACTTTGCGAAAGTTTTTGTACATAACGCAAAAAAGACGTCGTATCCACGGCGTCTTTTTTCTTGAAAGGAGTGCTATTCCATAAGAGGACGATAAAGAAAGAGAATACCGCCGCCAGCTGTGCGTTAAGAAACGCCCCGGCTTATTTACAGCCGTCGGGGGAAATAGTACACTCTTCCTACACCGTATTTTTTTACGGCAACCTATTTTGTAAGGAGAGAAAACAATGGAAGAAAGAAAAGGCTTTGGATCCAATTTTGGATTCCTGATGGCTGCGGTCGGCTCCGCGGTCGGCCTGGGCAACATCTGGGGCTTCCCCAATAAGATGGGTGCCTGCGGCGGCGCGATTTTCCTCATTATCTATCTGGTTCTGGCGGTCTGCTGCGGCTTCATCGTCATGGTGGGCGAGCTGGCCATCGGTCGTAAGACCGGCAAGGGCGCCGTGGAAGCCTACAAAGTGTTGAGCAAGAAGTTCAAGTGGATGGGCTGGATGGGCATCCTGTCCGCCTTCTTCATCCTGTTCTTCTACTGCGCACTGGGTGGCTACTGCATCAAGTACGTGGTGCTGAACGTGGGTGACCTGTTCAATGCGGGCTTCGGCTCCAACGGCCTTAACGGTGCTGAGATCTTCGGTGCGTTCATGTCCAGTCCCGCTGAGTCCATCATCTACGGTCTGATCTTCGTGGCACTGACCATGGTCATCGTCATGGGCGGTATCGGCGGCGGTATCGAAAAGGTCTGCTCCGTGGGTATGCCCGCTCTGTTCGTGGCGCTGCTGATCTGTATCATCCGCGCCTGCACCCTGCCCGGCGCCGTGGAGGGTCTGAAGTATATGTTCGTTCCCGGCTGGTCTGTCTCCCAGGGCATCGTGGAGTCCTCCAACTTCTTTGAGGTGCTTTCCACTGCCGGCGGCCAGATGTTCTTCTCCCTGTCTCTGGGCATGGGCGCCATGATCACCTACGGTTCCTATCTGGATAAGAAGGAGAACATTGAAAAGAACGCCATCCTCATCGTGGTTATGGATACGCTGGTGGCGCTGATGGCCGGTCTGTGCGTCATCCCCGGCCGTTTCGCGCTGGATCCCACCGGTGATCTGGGCGGCCCCAAGCTGCTGTTTATCACCATGCAGAACGTGTTCCACAAGATGGGCGCGGTCGGCCCCATCTTCGGCATCCTGTTCTATCTGCTGGTGGTCTTTGCGGCCATCTCCTCCTCCATCTCTCTGCTGGAAGTGGTGGTTGCCCACTTCGTGGATAAGGCACGTGAGGCCGGCAAGGGCGATAAGCGTAAGAGCTACTGCCTGATCGCCGCCGCCGCTGTGGCCGTTGGCTGCATCCTGGTCTGTGCCGACTGCTTGGGCGGCGCGGGTATCGCACCGGCAGATATTTTACATATTGAAAATCCCAAAGCATGGGCGGCCGACTGGCTGGACTTCTGGGATATGCTGTCCGAGGGCGTGATGATGCCTCTGGGCGCACTGCTGATGAGCCTGATGATCGGCTGGGAGATCGGCCCCGAGGTGATCCGGGACGAAGCCGAGCAGCAGGGCAACAAGTTCGGTGCCTATGGCTTCTTTAAGATCTGCACGAAGATCATCACCCCGCTGTGCATGGTGCTGATCCTGTACGGTCAGCTGAAATCCTTCTTCGGCTAAGAAAATGTTTGGCAGTCAAAGAAAATTTTTGCGGTAAGAATATATAAAAAACCTGCCGGAGTTGTCACTCCGGCAGGTTTTTTGCCCGGTTTTGTCCTCAAAATGTGCGTGAAGCGGTCAATCTGCGGCAAATGTGAACAATTTGTGAAATAAACCAAATCGTTCGTTAAAAACTTGTTAAAAGAACTGAAAAAATGTGAAGAACTTGACAATGATGCAAGGAGGTTATAAAATGAAGGCACCATAAATCATGAGGAGGTAAATCTCAACAATGGAAAAGAAAAGTACCAAGATAGCGTATTTTGTTGCGCTGGGCATCTTTATCGTGCTGCTGGCCGTACTCGGCATCACGTTTAAGGGTGCACCCCTGCCTACGCTGGAAGTTGATGGCGAGATGATCGAAGCCACCACTCCCTTCGCAGGTACTTTCTGGTCTCTGCTGCCCCCCATCGTGGCCATCGTGCTGGCTCTGATCAGCAAGGAAGTGTATTCCTCACTGTTCCTGGGCTGCCTGGTGGGCGCACTGCTGGTCAGCAACTTCCACCCCTGGGAGAC
>CAKTMQ010000041.1 GCA_934573945.1 uncultured Oscillospiraceae bacterium
TGGGGGTATCCTTCTTTTTCAGATTGTAGTTGGGGGAACACAGGCACTCGATCACACCCCGCGCCCCCAGATAGGACCCGCCGATCCCGATGACCACCAGTGCCTGCGAATCGCTCTGGATCCGCCTGGCCGCCTCCTTGATCCGCCCATACTCCTGCCGGTCATAGTTCCGGGGCAGATGCACCCAGCCGGTGAATTCACCGCCGTTGCCGTCACCCTTCTGCAGGTGGGCGTGGGCAATGCGCAGCCGGGGGGAGAGGGCTGTCTCATAGGGGAGCCGCAGGAAACTCTGAATGTTGGTAAGATCCACTTTTATCATCGGATATGCCTCCTATGTATCGTAACGTTTTCTTAAGTGATTATAGTACAACGCTTTGCCGGAAAAGACAAGGGGAATTTTGCGCTTTCCCCCTCTTTTCCCCTTTACTGCCGCCTGCCGCCGCGGGAAAAGGGCTGCGCCATAAAGGCCCACTGGCATAAGAGAACATACGATTTTGTCTGTCCGGCTGAAATCACCCGAAAAAATTCCCCCTTACGTCAGTATGGGAGAAATTTGCAGCCGATCATATCTCGAATACCCTTTGGTAAAACTGCTTCGCACCAGAAAATAGCGCATTTTGTGCAGAGACAGGGCGCGATGCCGCAGGCATACCGGATGTCTGGCAAGGCAGCGCAACGTGGTCGTCTGCGCAAAATGCGCCTTTTATGGCGTGTGTTTTCTTGTGTCAGGCGGCCTGACGGCACAGCCGGGGCAGCCGCATCTCAGCTCCGGAAGGTAAGGGTACGCAGCAGCTGCACCGCCGCCTGCCCCCAGGTCAGGCGCTCCACCGTCTCGCCCGCCAGCAGCGGGATGGCCAGTATGGTCTCCCCCTCCCGGCTGACGGTCAGTGTCCCCAGCCTATCGCCGGCGGCCACCGGCGCGGCAGCCGCCTCCGGCAGCTCCATCGTCTGCGTCAGGCCGGAGGCCTGCTCTTTCTTCAGCAGCACCGCGCAGCCCTCCTCCGGCAGCACCGTGCTCACCTGATCCGCCGCGCCCCGCGTCACCGGCAGGATCGGCAGTGGCTCCTCCGGCTCTATGTGCAGCAGTGTATAGGTAGAAAATCCGTAGTTGAGCAGCGTCTTGGCGTCAGTGTTGCGGCTGTCGGAGGTCGCCCCCTTCATCACCGCGGCGATCAGCTCCATGCCGTCCCGCTCTGCGGTGGCGCTGATGCAGTAGCCCGCCTCCTGGGTGAAACCGGTTTTCAGTCCCGTAGCACCGTCATAGAAACGGATCAGCTTGTTGGTGTTGCTCAGTCCGAAGGTGCCGTTGCGCAGGGTATCCATCCAGATGGTGGTATAGCTGCGGATCTGCGGGTGGTGCAGCAGCAGTTCCCGGCTCATCAGGGCGATGTCGTAGGCGGATGTCACGTGCCCCTCCGCCGTCAGGCCGGTGCAGTTGACAAAATGGGTGTCATTCATGCCCAGCTCCCGGGCACGGTTGTTCATCTGCTCCACAAACAGCTCCGTCACGCCCGCCACATATTCCGCCAGCGCCACCGCCGCATCGTTGCCGGAGGAGACACACACCGCCTTGAGCAGATCGTCCACCGTGATCTGCTCCCCCTCCGCCAGATACACCTGACTGCCGCCCATTCCCGCCGCGTAGGCACTGACGGTCACCACATCATCCAGCGCAATGCGCCCGCTGTCGATGGCTTCCATGGTCAGCAGCACCGTCATGATCTTGGTCACACTGGCCGGCGGCATAGCCTCGTGTTCGTTCTGTGCATAGAGGATCTCCCCGGTCTCCTTCTCCATCAGCAGCGCCGCACGGGAGGTCAGTGTCAGCTCCACGCCCCAGCAGGGCGCCGCCATACCGCAGACCATCACCGCCGCCGCTATCCATCCCACCAATCGTTTCATATCCAGCCCTCCCGTTTCTTCTGCTGCCATCCTATGAAGAAGCCCCTGGATTCATGCCCCTGCGCCGCCTGCCGCGGCGGATTTTCACCTGTCCCTCCGTCTTTCTGCTCCGCCGCCGATTTTCGCCTTGCAAAGCGCCGCAAAGTGTGGTATGATAATTTTGTTCGCAGGATTCGTACATCGGTAGTACATCGGCTTCCCAAGCCGAGGAGGCGGGTTCGACTCCCGTATCCTGCTCCAAAAAGAAAAGACCGCCGTTGGCGGTCTTTTCTTTTTGGCCGCACCGTGCTATAATAAGATCAACCGTTTACTGGAAAGGAGCGGGCGCTGCTATGGCACATGGCGCATATACGCCTATTACAACTGACCCCGTTTTGCTGAATCTGACCGGCTGCAAGGACTGGGGTGCGTTACACCAGCGTATCCGCAAGACGTTTGGGTTCCCGGACTACTATGGAGAAAACTGGGATGCTATGTGGGATTGCCTGACGGACGTATTCTTGCAGCCGGTGCAAAGGCACATCGTTGTGGAAGGTTTTGCCTCCCTGCCCCAGACGCTGCAGGAGTATGCCGCTCCGATGCAGGAGATTTTCAGCGACCTTCAGAAGAAATATCCGTGGGTCTCCGTCACATACCGTTGATCATGAGAAGGGAAGCACCATAAAATGGTGCTTCCCTTCTCACTGCATTATATCACCGCTTTGCCGTCTTAACAGCGGTCAAGCGCTTTCTCACTCCGCATCCTCCTCAGACGCCCCGCTCTCCTCCGGCACAGCCGTCACCTGGGGGATCAGTTCCTCCGCCAGCTTGCCCTTGCCGTCCCGTTTGACATAGAAATAGCCGATCACGGAAAAGACCGTGGCGCCGATCAGATTCACAAACAGATCCTTCATGGTGTCGAGAATGCCGATGTCCAGATAACCGCCCACGCCCAGCGCCTCCTGAGAGCCGTCTGAGTGAACGATGATCACATCTGCAATATCCGTGATACCCACTACCTTGTTGGACTGGGTCTCATCCAGCCGGGTGCTGTAAATGGCATTGACCACGGTATCCTTCTGCATATCCCGCTGGAACAGGTTGTCTGCGCCGCATTCAAAGAACTCCCACAGCACACCGATCGTCATGGAGAAGCAGAACGCCACCATCGCCAGATAGACCGGCGAGAGCTTCAGGGAGAACCGCTCACTGCGGTTGAGGATGTCCACCAGCGCAAAGCCCAGCGCCGCGCAGCAGAAGCCGTTGATGGTGTGGAGCATCGTGTCCCAGTGGGGGATGCGGATAAAGAAGCTGTTCAGCTCGCCCAGGATCTCCGCGGAGAAGATGAACAGCAGGATAATGACCTCCAGCATGGATGGCAGCGTGATCTTCAGCACCGAGGAAGCGATGCTGGGCAGCAGCTGCAAAAACAGGGTCAGCACGCAGTAGAACACGCTCTCCCACTCATGCAGGAACAGCTTGCGCACCAGAATGGCCAGCACCAGTACACGCAGCGTCACAAACACAACTGCCGTCACCTTGTGCTGATAGGGGGTGAATTTTTTCTCCGGGAACTCTTTTTTCACAGTAGCGCCTCCTTTGTCTGATGTAAAGCCGCCGGACTCTTATCACCGGCAGGCGATCTCTTATTCTGCCACACCGGGGTTGGGGATATGCACGCCGATGCCGTTGATCTCCACGCCTTCATCGGCGGGGATCAGGATGTACCGCCGCCCGTCGATGACCCGGGCTTCGATCATATAGCTGTATTCCGGCGCCACGGCGATCTTCACCTCCGGCGTCGTGATCTGGAACTTGCCGCTTTCAATGATATTTTTCGGGTTCAGCAGGCTGTCCTCGCCGTACTGGCGGCGGCACGCCTCCTGGAACGCCTCTGCCTTCTCCTCGCTGACACCGCTGCTGCGCAGCACGTCGCCCACCTCGCGGGCGGACAGCTTCAGCGGCTCCGGATCCCGGCTCTCCTTGTGCTCCTCCAGCCGTCCCCGCAGCTGCTCGTGGACGGACTGCACCACGTCGTAGCTGCAGTCCCGCTGCAGCGTGTCGCCCAGCGCCGTGCTGAATACGTTCCTCTGCTCCTCGGCAGACATAGGCGGCTCCGCCACGCGGAACACCGCGTCGATGACCTCCTGGTGGATCTCCGCCGGGTTTTTGCTGTAAAAGAGGGCGTTGTAGATATTGGCGGCGCGGTCGTCAAACGCCGGAAACAGAAAGCCCAGCTCCGGCGCCAGCGCGATATGCCCGGTGGAGGCGCTGTGGAACTCGCTCTGTTCACTGCTGTATTTCAGCTCCAGCGTCGGCGCCTTTACGGGGCAGATGCTGCACACGAAGTACTTGAACACCGTGTCTGAGCCGTCCGTCAGTATCTCGTCATCGCTGGTGCGGTGGGGCACATCGTAGGCGTCCGCCGCCAGCAGAATGAGATAGTTGGTCTCTCCCATGTCCATGGCGTCGATGATCCGGCGGAACAGCGTCTCCCGGGAATTGCGATCCTGCAGACCGGTCTGGCGGATGGTCTGCAGCAGCCGGTGCTCGTCGCTGTCCGCCACCTGCGCCGTGGAGAACTCGATGTCGATAAGATTCCGCCCCAGTGCGCCGGAGAGAGACTTCTTCAAAAGTCCCAGATACATCTCCTGCTCCTCCTGGGACATCAGCCCCAGTGACGCATCCATGCAGGATATGATCTCCTTGTTGTTGTTGACGTAGCAGCCGTAGACCCGGCTGATGGCGTTTTTGTCCAGCTTGAAGCGCCGGCGGATCTCGTTGAGTTCTTTCTGATTCATGATAACCCTCCTGTGTACCACGGCGAACGGGAACAGCATCGATGATACCATGATTTGGGAAACGTGGCAAGAGGGCTTTTAACGAAAAGTAACAAAGGCCGCGCCAATATGCCAACGTGACGGTTTTTTCGGCAAAATGTGGTATCTTTTCGTGGATTTTTCCCGGTGGCCGGGATTGATTCTCCCGTTTCTCTGGGGTATACTGGGGTATCAAGTCGTAAAGTGAGGCGGCGGCAATGGCGGCAGACAGGCACATTCTCCTGACATTGGAAAAACCGGAGCAGATCGACCTCCGGCAGGCGGCGCGGTATTTCGGCGCCCCCGGCGAGCCGGACGCCGCCACCCGCGCCCTGCTGGAGCGGTGCGCCCCGCCGCTGCTGGCGTCAGCCGCTCCCCGCGCCGTCTGGAAGACCTTTGACCCGGCCGCGCTGACGGAGGCCGGGATCCTGCGGGGGCAGGACGTCTGCCGCCATATGGCGGGATGCCGGCAGGCCATTCTGCTGGCGGTCACGCTGGGCGCCGGGGTGGACGGACAGATCCGCCGCGCCGGGGTGGGCGATATTGCCGCCGGCGTGGCCTCCGACGCGCTGGCGTCGGCACTGGCGGAACAGATGGCGGAGCAGGCAGAAGCGCTGCTGCGGCAGCATATCACGGCGGCGGGCGGCTGGCTCACCGGCCGCTACTCCCCCGGATACGGGGACTGGTGCATCGACGTACAGCCGCTGGTAGCGGCGGCGCTGGACGCCGCCCGACAGATCGGGCTGTATGTCACCGCCACCAATCTGATGACGCCCCGCAAGAGCATTACGGCGCTGCTGGGCGTCAGCGACCACCCGGTAACAGGACACTTGGCCGGATGCGGGTACTGTGTGCTCCGCGCCCGCTGTGAATATCGAAAGCGAGGAAAGACCTGTGCAGATCAGTGAACTCTTTACACAGCCTCATACCTTTTTGCTGGACGGCGGCATGGGCACCATGCTGCAGGCCTCCGGCCTGAGGCTGGGCGCCCGGCCGGAGGAACTGAACATCACCGACCCGGCGCTGATCCGCGGGATCCACGCCATGTACGCCGAGGCGGGCAGCCGGATCCTCAACACCAATACCTTCGGCGCCTCTCCCCACAAGCTGAAGGGCAGCCCCTATACGCTGGAGCAGATCATCGCCGCCGGTGTGAACTGCTGTAAGGAGGCAGGCGCCCCCCACGGTGCGCTGACGGCACTGGACATCGGCCCGCTGGGCGAGCTGCTGGCGCCCATCGGCACCCTGCCCTTTGAGGATGCGGTGGCGGAATTCGCCCAGATCGTCCGCGCCGGCGTCAAGGCCGGCGCCGATCTGGTGGTGGTGGAGACCTTCACCGACCTCTATGAGCTGAAAGCGGCGCTGCTGGCAGTGAAAGAGCATTCCACGCTGCCGGTGCTGGCCAGCATGAGCTTTGAGGCGGACGGCCGCACCTTCACCGGCTGCACGGTGGAGAGCTTTGCCGCCACCGCCCGCGGCCTGGGCGCCGATGCGCTGGGCATCAACTGCTCCCTGGGACCCAATGAGATCCTGCCCATGGCGCAGCGTCTGGCGGCGGCGGTGCCGGGGGACTTCCCGGTGTTCGTCAAGCCCAACGCCGGACTGCCCCGGGCGGACGGCAGCGGCTACGACATCACCCCCGAGACCTTTGCCCAACAGATGATACCCTACCGGGAGCTGGGGCTGTTTGCCGCCGGCGGCTGCTGCGGCACCACGCCGGACTTCATCCGGCAGCTGCGCACCGTGCTGTCGGGCTGCGAGACAGGCCGTCCGGCGCACCCCATGCCCTCCGTGATCTGCTCGCCGGTGACGTGTGTCACCGTGGGCGGTATCACCGTGGTAGGCGAGCGGATCAACCCCACCGGTAAAAAGCGCTTTCAGCAGGCGCTGCGGCAGGGGGATCTGGACTATATCATGGAACAGGCGGTGGCGCAGTCCGAGGAGGGCGCTCAGCTGCTGGACATCAACGTGGGCGCTCCGGAGGTGGACGAGCCCGCCCTGATGGAGCAGGCGGTGCGGGCGGTGCAGAGCGTCGTCAGCCAGCCGCTGCAGCTGGATTCCTCCCACGTGGAGGCGCTGGCACGGGGGCTGCGCGCCTATAACGGCAAGCCCCTGGTCAACTCCGTCAACGGCGCTCCCGCCGTGCTGGAGCACATCCTGCCTCTGTGCAAAAAATACGGCGCCGCCGTGATCGGCCTGACCGTGGACGGCCACGGGATCCCCGCCACCGCCGAGGGGCGGGTAGCCGTAGCGCGCCGCATCCGGGACGCCGCGCTGGCCGCCGGGATCCCGGCGGAGGACATCTATATCGACTGTCTGGCGCTGACAGCCAGCGCCCAGCAGGAGGACGTGCTGGTCACACTGGAGGCGCTGGCGCGCTGCAAGCGGGAGCTGGGTGTCCGCACCATCCTGGGCGTGTCCAACATCAGCTTCGGTCTGCCCTGCCGCGGCTATCTCAACGCCGCCTTTCTGACACTGGCCATGCAGGCCGGGCTGGATCTGGCCATTATCGATCCCGCCGGATCAGATGAGATGGGCGCCGTGGCTGCCTACCGGGTACTGACCAACCGCGACCGGCAGAGCGCCGCCTACATCGCCCGCTACCAGCACCACGCCGCCCCCGCAGCTGCCGCCGTGCAGAGCACACCGGCAGCCGACAGCTCCTACGATTCCCTGATCAAGGCCGTGGTACAGGGGCTGAAGGGCGAAGCGGCGGCTGCCGCCTCGGCACTGCTGCGGACGGAGGAGCCGCTGGCGCTGGTGGACAGTGCTCTGATCCCGGCGCTGGATCAGGTGGGCGCCAGCTATGAGGCGGGCACCGTGTTCCTGCCCCAGCTGCTGCAGGCGGCCAGCGCCGCCCAGAGCGCCTTTGACGCCATCCGGGGCGCTCTGGCCGGGAAGACCGACGCCCCGACCGACAGCAAGGGACGCATCATTCTGGCCACGGTCAAGGGCGACGTGCATGACATCGGCAAGAACATCGTCAAGGTCATTCTGGAAAACTACGGCTTCGCGGTCACGGATCTGGGACGGGACGTACCGCCGGAGGCGGTGGTGGAGGCGGTGGTGCAGAAGGACGTGCATCTGGTAGGGCTCTCCGCCCTGATGACCACCACACTCAAGAGCATGGAGGAGACCATTGCCGCGCTTCACGCGGCGTGTCCGGACTGCCGGGTGGTGGCCGGCGGCGCGGTGCTGACGCCGGAATACGCCCACAAGATCGGCGCCGACTACTACGCCAGGGACGCCAAGCAGACCGTGGACATCGCCAAGGCTTTTTTTGCCGGTGAATGACCCATTTGTTTTCGGTTCGATCTTTCGGCTTTGCGTTTTCCCTCTGAAACCGGCTTTTTGCCCCTATAAAGCCCCCCCTTTTTACCCCATAAACACCCCCTTTTTACCCGTATAAATCACACCGCCGCCGGACGGGGAATGATCCTCGTCCGGCGGCGGTATTTTCCCGACAGATATACCGTCGATCGATGGTATCAAAAGTCGATGCCATTCCGGCGATAAGCGAACAGGAGCGCCGTACGACAGACGGCGCTCCTGTTGATTGATGTTCCAATTTTTCCCAAATGCGTGATCAGCCCAGCAGCTCGTCGGCCAGAGCGTCCAGCTGTGCCAGAGTGTCCGCCGTCATGGCCGAGCGGATGGTCACGATACTGCCCAGATGCAGCTCCTTGCCGGACTCCAGCATCTTCTGCATCTCCTTGCCGGCGGTGGGCGCCCAGGTGCCGTTTTCGATAAAGGCCAGCTGGCGGTTCTGGTAGTTCCGCTCCGTCAGATGGTCGATAAATTCTTTCATAGCGGGGAACACATGGCCGTTATAGGTGGTGGTGGCCAGCACCAGCTTTCCGTAGCGGAAGGCATCCTCCACCGCCTCCGCCCAGTCGTCCCGCTGCAGGCAGGTCACGGTGACCTTGGAGCAGCCCTTGTCCAGCAGCTTCTGCGCCAGCGCCTCCACCGCCTTTTCGGTGTTGCCGTACACGGAGGTGTAGGCGATGACGACGCCCTCGCTCTCCACACCGTAGGACGACCAGATCTGATACAGCCGCAGGCTCTCCGCCAGCGCTTCACCGGTCAGCACCGGGCCGTGGAGCGGGCAGATGGTCTGGATGTCCACACCGGCGGCCTTTTTCAGCAGCGCCTGCACCTGTACACCGAACTTGCCCACGATGCCGAAGTAATAGCGCCGCGCCTCGCAGGCCCAGTCGTCCTCCGGCGTATCCAGCGCGCCGAATTCGCCGAAGCCGTCGGCGGAGAAAAGCACCTTGTCCTGGGCGTCATAGGTGACGATCACCTCCGGCCAGTGCACCATGGGCGCCGTCAGGAACGTGAGGGTACGGCTGCCCAGGGAGAGGGTATGCCCGTCGCCCACCACCAGCCGCCGGTTCTCATACTCGTCACCGTAAAACTGCTTCATCATGCGGAAAGCCTGCTGGGAGGCCACCACCGTGGCGGCGGGATAGGTCTCCATGAACCGGGCGATGTTGGCGGAGTGATCCGGCTCCATGTGCTGCACCACCAGATAGTCCGGGGTACGACCCTGCAGCGTCTCTGCCAGCTTCGCCAGCCACGTGTCGCCGAAGTGCGCGTCCACCGTGTCCATCACCGCGATCTTCTCGTCCATGATGACATAGGAGTTGTAGGCCATGCCGTGGGGGACGGTGTACTGCCCCTCAAACAGCTCTACCTGATGGTCATTAACGCCCACATAATAAACATCTTTTGCGATATACATACCTTCGTCTCCTTATCTGAATCTGAGAAAGTCCCGATTGCTCATGCAGTCGGGACTTCTCGCCTTGGCTGTATTGCCGCGATCTCTTAGTAGGTTCTGGCAGGCTCCTCGCCCTTGAGCACGCGCAGCGCGCCCTGTGCCAGCGCCAGCAGCTCGTCCTCGCCGGGATACACGGTGATGGGGGCGATCCAGCTGACCATCTCAGAGATGGCGTCCACCGTCTCCTTGCCGTAGGCGATGCCGCCGGTGAGAATGATCTGATCCACCTTGCCGTGCATGACGGCGGCCATGGCGCCGATCTCCTTGCCGATCTGATAGTGGAAGGCATCCACCACCTCGGCCACCTTCTTGTCGCCCTCGTCGGCCATCTTCAGCAGGTCGCGCATATCGTTGGAGCCGGTGTAGGCCACCAGACCGCCGCGGCCGGAGAGCATCTTGCGCACCTCAGCCTCGGTGTACTTGCCGCTGAAGCACAGCGTGACCATCTGACCGGTAGGCAGGCTGCCGGAGCGCTCCGGGGTGAAGGGGCCGTCGCCATCCAGCGCGTTCTGGGTGTCGATCACGCTGCCCTTGACGTGGGCGCCGATGGAGCAGCCGCCGCCCATGTGGCAGACGATCAGGTTCAGATCCTCGTACTTCTTGCCCTGCTCCTTGGCAAAGCGCTTGGCCACGGCCTTCTGGTTCAGGGCGTGGAAAATGCTGGTGCGCTCAAACAGGGGATGACCGGCATAGCGCGCCACGGGCGCCAGCTCGTCCACCACCACGGGGTCAACGATATAAGAGGGAACGCCCAGCATATCGCCGATCTCGCGGGCGATCATGCCGCCCAGGTTGGAGGCGTGCTGTCCCTGCACGCCCACGGTGCAGTCGTGCACCAGCCGGTCGCTGATGGCGTAGGTGCCGCCGCGGATGGGAGCCAGCAGACCGCCGCGGCCGGATACGGCGGAGAGGGTAGACGCGTCAAAGCCCTCTTCCTTCAGCGCTGCCAGAACCAGCTCACGGCGCCAGTCCTTCTGGGCGGGGATGGAGTCAAAACGGGCGATCTCCTCTGCGCTGTGGCGCAGCGTTTTGTCGAAGAGCAGCGTCTCGTCCTCATAGACGCCGATCTTGGTGGAAGTAGAGCCGGGGTTGATAACAAGGATCCTGTAAGCCATTTTTTGTTCCTCCTATGTATGGTAATTCGCCACAATGAAATTTCCGCCCCTTATTATACAAAATTTTCCCAAGGCTGTAAAGCATGATTTTATACAGAAAAGGGGATGGACGGTTGACAAGTTGCACATTTTAGAGTATGATACCTAAAAATATATCAAAAGAAAATGCATCAAAAGGCGATGAAGGAGAGAGTAGCCGGACAAAGCCGCCGCAAGAGAGCCCGGGCAGGTGAGAGCGGGCGCGGGAGAGACCGGTGAACATGGCTCCGGAGCCGACTGGCTGAGCGCTCTGCGGCGTCAGGCCGGGACGGGACACGCCCGTTACCGCGTGGGAGTGTGAGGGCACTCCACAAGGCCGCAGCCGCGAGGCTGCGGTGAAGCAAGGTGGTACCGCGGCCGGATCGGGTCGCCCTTGGCACGAGAGCCGGGGGCGTTTTTTTATTGCCCCGGCGGCAAATGATGCAGACAGCGGATCAGACAGGACTATTTTTAAGCTGCCCTTCCATTCGGGACAGCGGAAAAGGAGAGATACATCCATGGACAAAAAGACATTCTATATCACCACACCCATTTACTACCCCTCGGACAAGCTGCACATCGGCCACAGCTACTGCACCGTGGCCACCGACGCCATCGCCCGCTACAAGCGCCTGCAGGGCTATGACGTGATGTTCCTGACCGGCACCGATGAGCACGGCCAGAAGATCGAGACCAAGGCCGAAGAGGCCGGCATGACGCCCCAGGCCTTCGTGGACCGCATCGTGGACGGCGAGCGGGGCGTCCGTGACCTGTGGAAGCTGATGAACATCTCCAATGACCGGTTCATCCGCACCACCGACGACTATCACTGCGAGGCCGTGCAGAAGATCTTCAAGAAGATGTACGAAAACGGCGACATCTACAAGGGCGCCTACAAGGGCAAGTACTGCACGCCCTGCGAGAGCTTCTGGACGGAGAGCCAGCTGGTGGACGGCAAGTGCCCCGACTGCGGCCGCGAGGTACACGACGC
>CAKTMQ010000042.1 GCA_934573945.1 uncultured Oscillospiraceae bacterium
CAAGCACTTCAAGATGGCCAACGAGCAGGTCATGAAGTCCCTGACCTACGCCTATGTGGGTCGCCGTCTGAAGAAGAGAGACTTCCGTCAGCTGTGGATCACCCGTATTTCCGCCGCCTGCAAGCTCAACGGCATGAACTACTCCACCTTTATGCACGGCCTGAAGCTGGCCGGCGTGGAGATCAACCGCAAGATGCTCTCCGAGATGGCCATCAACGACGCCGTGGCGTTCACCGCCCTGTGCGACATGGCCAAGGCCAAGCTGGCGTGACCAACTGAACATAGAGACGACCGGCTGTCTGCACAGCCGGTCGTTTTTTATCTTGAAAAAACGCTGCCTTTCTGGTACAATTAATCAGTTAAAGTATGCCATTTTGGATCGAGGTGAAGCGAGTGTACTTAAAAGCGTTGGAAATCCAGGGCTTCAAATCCTTTCCTGATAAGACCGTGCTGAATTTCGGCGAGGACATCACGGCTATTGTGGGACCAAACGGCTCCGGAAAATCCAATATCTCCGACGCCATCCGCTGGGTCATGGGTGAGCAGAACAGCCGCCAGCTCCGCGGCGCCAAAATGGAGGACGTGATCTTCGGCGGCACGGAAAAGCGCAGTCAGATGGGCTTTGCTCAGGTGACGCTGGTGATCGACAACACCGAGCATATCTTCCCCCGTGACGAGGCGGAGGTGGCTGTCACACGCCGGTATTACCGCAGCGGCGAATCGGAATACTATATCAACAAGCAGTCGGTGCGTCTCAAGGATGTGAACGAGCTGTTCATGGACACAGGTATGGGGCGCGAGGGCTATTCCATCATCGGACAGGGCAAGATCGACGAGATCTTGTCCGTCAAGAGCGGCGAGCGCCGCGAGGTATTCGAGGAGGCGGCGGGTATCAGCAAGTATCGCCACCGCAAGGAGGAGGCCGAGCGCAAGCTGGAGCGCACGCAGGAGAACCTGGTGCGCATCAACGATAAGATCGCCGAGCTGGAGCTGCAGGTGGAACCGCTGCGCCAGCAGGCGGAGACCGCCAAGCGCTATCTGGTGCTGCGGGACGAGCTGCGTGTGCTGGAGATCAGCCTGTGGCTGGAGCAGCTGCAGGATCTCAAGACCGCCAAATTCAAACTGCAGGCCGACGTGGAGACGGCGCGTGCCGACAAGGAGCGTGCCGAGGCTGCGCTGGAGGCGGCCTATGCCGCCGCCGAGGCGCTGAACGAGGAGGTACGGCAGAACGATTTGCAGGCTGAGCAGCTGCGTGGACAGCTGGGCGGACTGGAGACTGCCGCCGGTGAGCACGAGAGTGCCATGGCGGTGCTGCGTACATCGGTGGAACACAACGACGAGAGCATGGAGCGCGTCCGTCGGGAGATGGCGGACACGGAGAACCGCGCAGGGAGTTTGCAGTCCCAGTTGGAGACGCAGCAGGCGCGGATCGACCAGATCGACGCGGAATCCGCCGCCCTGACGCAGGCACTGGAAGAGCTGCTGCAGCGGGCACGGGAGCTGAGCGACAGCGCCGCCGGCGCCGGCCGCACGGCGGAATCCCTGCGGGCGGAGGAGGCATTGCTGCTCAACGCCGCGGCGGAGAGCCGGGAGCAGCTGGCAGCGCTGCGCTCCGGTATCAAGGAAGTCGCCCAGCGGAAGGCGGACACGGAGACAGAGCTGTCCGCCACCCGGGAAAAGCTGACCCAAAGCGGGGAGGAAGCAAAGGAAAACCGCCGCCTGTTGGCTGAAGCCCAGGAGGAAGCCCAGGCGGTGCGCAATGTGATCCAGGGGCACAGTCTGCGGATGGACAGCCGGAAGAAACGGGCTGCCGACGCGGAGGCGGAGAAGCTGCAGCTGACCATGGATGTGGCGGCACTGGAGAACCGCATCCGTCTGCTGACGGAGATGGAGAAGGAGTACGAGGGCTTCTCCAAGGCGGTGAAGCTGGTGATGCAGGCGGCGGAGAAAAAGACGCTGCGGGGCATCCGTGGCCCTGTGGCCAGTCTGATGAAGACAAAAGAGACCTACACCGTGGCGCTGGAGACGGCACTGGGTGCAGGTATGCAGAATATCGTGGTGGAGCGCGAGGAGGACGGCAAGGCCGCCATCGGCTACCTGAAGCAGCGGGACGGAGGTCGGGCGACCTTCCTGCCAATGACCGCCATCCGCGGTGAGACGCTGCGGGAGAATGTGGCGGAGGAGTACGGCTTTGTGGGCATCGCCTCTGATCTGATCTCCTGCGAGAAGCAGTACGAGGGCATCTTCAAAAATCTGCTGGGACGCACGGTGGTGGTGGAGGATCTGGACTGCGGTATCGCCATGGCGCGAAAATACCGCAGCGCATTCCGCATCGTTACGCTGGACGGTCAGGTGATGAACCGGGGCGGCTCCATGACCGGCGGCAGTGTCAGCCGCAGCGCCGGTGTACTCAGCCGTGCCAATGAGCTGGAAAAGCTGACCGGCAGTCTGCAGGGAATGCGGGACAAGCTGTCCGCCGCCGGAACAAAGGCGGAGGAGGCTACCCGCGAGCTGCAGAAGTCCCAGTATGAGCTGGAGGTGGCCGCCGCCCAGCAGCGCAAGGCGGAGGATCAGGTGCTGCAGTATCAGGGACGGCAGGAGCACTATGACATCCTGACGACGACCCTGACCCAGAGCTGTGAGGATCTGGAGGCGGAGCTGGCGTCCTTTGTCCGGCGTACCGCGGACGATGAGCAGCGCTGCACCACGCTGGAGGCGGCTATTGCCGAAAAGGAGGCCCACGCCGCCGACCTGCGCCGTCAGGCGGAGGAGAGTCAGACGGGGCAGAGCGACCTGCTGGAGAAGAGCGGTGCCCTGTCGGCACAGATCAGCGAGAAGAAGGCGGCGCAGGCGGCATTGGCTGCCGAGCGGGAGGCCGGTGTCCAGAGCATGGAGAATTTCAAACGCCTGCGGCTGGATATGGTCACTGACCGGGAGCAGCGGCAGGCGCTGATCGACCGGTTTGCCGCCGCCAATGAACAGGCGCGCCGGGAGATTGAAGCCCATCAGGAGCAGCTGGACGGCCTGCGCCGTCAGAGCGACGCCCTGCGGGATACACTGACGCGGCTGTCTGAGGACAAACTGCGTCTGGAGGGGCAGCGGGACGCAAAGAACCGGGAGAGCCGCAGCTGCAACGACACGGTCATCGCCACTTCCCAGGAGCTCAGCCGTATGGAGCAGAAGCTGCAGGGTAACGCGCTGGAGGAGAAGGCGCTGCTGGATAAGCTGTGGGAGCGCTATGAGCTGAGCCACAGCGCGGCGCTGGAGCAGCGTATCGAGCTGGAGAGCATTCCCAAGGCCACCCGCCGCATCGCGGAGCTGAACCGGGAGATCAAGGGATTGGGCACGCCCAACATCGGCGCCATCGAGGAGTATGACCGCGTCAACACACGTTATACCTATCTCTCGGAGCAGCGCAGCGATGTGGAGAAGGCGCGTGAGGAGCTGCTGGGCGTCATCGAGGAGCTGACGCGGGAGATGACCGCTATCTTTGCTCAGCAGTTCAAGCTGCTCAACGAGAGCTTTCAGGAGACGTTTTTGGAGCTGTTCGGCGGCGGCAAGGCGCAGCTGGAGCTGGAGGACGAAAAGGACATCCTCAACTGCGGCATCGAGATCCGGGTACAGCCTCCCGGCAAGCAGCTCAAGACCATCACGCTGCTGTCCGGCGGCGAAAAGGCCTTTGTGGCCATCGCGCTGTACTTTGCCATTTTGAAGGTACATCCCACGCCATTCTGCGTGATGGATGAGATCGAGGCGGCGCTGGACGAGTCCAATGTGGTGCGTTATGCCCGCTATATGCGGCGTATTGCCGGCAAGACGCAGTTTATCGTCATCACCCACCGCCGGGGCACCATGGAAGAAGCCGACGTACTGTACGGCGTTACCATGCAGGAGCGTGGCGTCAGCCGGATACTGACCATCAACATGAACGACATGGTACGGGAACTGCATATCAAATAAGGAGGCCGATATGGGATTTTTCAAGCAATTAAAAGAGGCCTGGCTGGCGTCCATGACCTTTGACAAGCTGGACGATGCCTTTTATGAGGAGCTGGAGGAGGCGCTGATCCTGGCGGATATAGGCGTGGAGACGGCTACGGACGCGGTGGCGCAGCTGCGCAAGCGGGTATCCGCCCGGCTGCTGACCCGTGCTGATGAGGTGAAGGACGCCCTCCGGGACATTCTGGCGGAGAAGCTGGATGTGGGTGATCCGGCGCTGGATCTGTCCACCCAGCCCAGTATCGTGCTGGTCATCGGCGTCAACGGCGTGGGCAAGACCACGTCCATCGGCAAGCTGGCTGCACGCTTCAAGGCCGAGGGGAAGAAGGTGCTGCTGTGCGCCGGTGACACGTTCCGTGCCGCCGCCGCCGACCAGCTGGAGATCTGGGCAGACCGCGCCGGTGTGGACATCATCCGCCAGCACGAGGGCGCCGACCCCGGCGCCGTGCTGTTCGACGCCCTGCAGGCCGCTAAAGCCCGGGGCGTGGATGTGGTGCTGTGCGACACGGCGGGACGGCTGCACAATAAGCAGAACCTGATGAATGAGCTGGCCAAGCTGCGCAAGATCATCGACCGGGAATGCCCCCAGTCCGTGTGTGAGACACTGCTGGTGCTGGACGCCACCACCGGCCAGAACGGTCTGATCCAGGCGCGCCAGTTCCGGGAGACCGCTGGGCTTACCGGTATTGTCCTGACCAAGCTGGACGGTACTGCCAAGGGCGGCATCGTCATCGCCATCGCGCAGGAGCTGCAGGTGCCGGTGAAGTTCGTAGGTCTGGGTGAGGGCATTGACGATCTCAAGCCCTTTGACGCCCGGGAATTTGTCAACGACCTGTTCTGAGCGGCAGGAGAACGGAAAGGGGGAAGCAGATCCGTGAAAAGAGCAGACGGAAGAGCATTTAATGAACTGCGTGAGGTGACTATCACGCCGGATTTCAATAAATTTGCCGAGGGCAGTGTACTGATCCGCTGCGGTGACACGGTGGTGCTGTGCACCGCCTCAGTGGAGGAGCGTGTGCCGCCCCATGTGCAGCCCGGTCACGGCTGGGTCACGGCGGAGTACGCCATGCTGCCCCGCGCCAACCGCCAGCGCAGCCGCCGGGATGTGGACAAGCTGAAGCTGTCTTCCCGCAGTGCGGAGATCCAGCGGCTCATCGGCCGCAGCCTGCGGGCGGCGGTGGATCTGTCGCTGCTGGGCGAGCGGACCATCACCATCGACTGCGACGTGCTGCAGGGTGACGGCGGTACCCGTACCGCATCGGTGACCGGCGGCTTTGTGGCGCTGGCACTGGCCTGCCGCTGGCTGGTGAATGAGGGCTATATCGGGCGGATGCCCATCCGCCATTATGTGGCCGGTGTCAGCGCCGGCATCGTGGAGGACACGGCGGTGCTGGATCTGCCCTACAGCGAGGACAGCCGGGCACAGGTGGATCTCAACTGCATCATGAACGAGCTGGGCGAGATCATCGAGCTGCAGGGCACCGGCGAAGGCCGTGCCTTCACCGTGGCCGAGCAGCAGGAGCTGGTGGCACTGTGTGCCAAGGGCAACCGTGAGCTGATCGGCAAGCAGAAAGCGATTCTGGGGGAGATACTGCGATGAAATTTGTACTGGCGTCCCACAACAGGGGCAAGCTGAAGGAGATGCAGGCGGTGCTGGCAGAGCTGGGCATCCAGGTGGTGATGCCCGCGGATCTGGGCATCACCGTGGATGTGGAGGAGACCGGCACCACCTTTGCTGAAAACGCGGCGCTGAAGGCGAAGGCCATCACGGCGGCCAGCGGCCTGCCCGCCATCGCCGATGACTCCGGCCTGTGTGTGGACTGGCTGCAGGGCGCACCGGGGATCTACTCCGCTCGCTACGGCGATCTGGACAGTGACGAAGCCCGCTACCGGCTGCTGCTGCAGAATATGCGGGGGGCGACAGATCGCGCCGCCCATTTCCACACCGCCATCTGCTGTGCTTTCCCCAACGGCGATGAGCTGACGGCCGGCGGCGACTGCTTCGGCACCATCGCCTTTGCCCCCATGGGGGAGGGCGGCTTCGGCTACGATCCGGTATTCTTTGTGCCGGAGAAGCGCCGCACCTTCGCCCAGCTGACGGCGGAGGATAAAAACGGAATATCCCACCGCGGCAAAGCCCTCCGGGCGTTTGCAGCGGAATTGAAAGAGTATTTGGAGAAGCACTGATATGGAATTGACGAGTAAGCAGCGTGCCCAGCTGCGGGGCATGGCCTCCACCATGGAGACCATCCTTCATGTGGGCAAGGACGGCATCGGCGATAATCTGGTCAAGCAGGCCAACGACGCGCTGGAAGCCCGGGAGCTGATCAAGGGACGGGTGCTGGAGAACAGTATGTATACCGCCCGTGAGGCGGCGGAGGAGCTGGCCGTGGCCACCCGCAGCGAGGTGGTGCAGGTCATCGGCAGCAAATTTGTTCTCTATCGCTATCAGCACAACAAGGAAAAGCGGAAGATCCAGCTGGTCAAGGCGAAAAAGACCGTATGAGGATCGGCGTTTTTGGCGGGACTTTCAACCCTCCCCACAACGGCCATGTGACCATGGCACAAGCCGCCGCGGCACAGCTGGCATTGGATCGGCTGCTGGTGATCCCAGCCAGTGTGCCGCCCCACAAGCCGCTGCCCCACGGTGTGACGGCGGTGCAGCGGTACGATATGGCGGCGCTGATGGCCGGCGCGGTAGGCCGCTGCGCCGAGGCCAGCGACATGGAGCTGCGCCGCACCGGCAAGAGCTATACCGTTGACACTCTTGCGCAGCTCCGGAAGCTGTATCCCGACGGGGAATTGTGGCTGCTCATGGGTTCGGATATGTTCCTGTCGCTCCACACCTGGTATCATCCGGAGGAGATCTGCCGTCTGGCGCGGATCGCTGCTTTCAGCCGGGTGGAGACGGATATGCACGCGGCCATGGAGCAGCAGAAGCAGCTGCTGGAGACGCGGTATCAGGCGCAGGTGGCACTGCTGGAGAATCCGGAGCTGATCGAGTTGTCCTCCACCGATGTCCGCGCCGCTCTGGCGGCAGGGCAGGGGACGGCACTGGTGCCCATCGCTGTGTGGGGCTATGTGCAGCGTGAGCGGCTCTACGGCGTGGACACAGACCTGAAGCATTTGTCACCGGACGCGCTGCGCCCCATCGCCATGAGCTACCTCAAGCCAAAACGGATGCCCCATGTGTTGGGTACGGAGGCGGAGGCGGTGCGGCTTGTCCGACGCTATGGCGGTGACGAGACCCAGGCGCGGATCGCCGCGCTGCTCCATGACTGCACCAAGAAGCTGGAGATGCCGGAGCAGCTGGCACTGTGCGAAAAGTACGGCATTGCTCTGGATGAGCTGGAGCAAAAGGCGCTGAAGCTGCTCCACAGCCGTACCGGCGCAGCCATTGCCCGTGACGTGTTCGGTGTGGAGGATGCAGTGTACGACGCCATCCGCTACCACACCACCGGCAAGCCGGATATGACGCGGCTGGAGAAGATCATCTATCTGGCGGATTACATCGAGCCTACCCGGGATTTCCCCGGTGTGGATCGGCTGCGGCAGGTGGTCTATGAGGATCTGGATCAGGGTCTGCTGCTGGGGCTGACCATGACCATCGCGGAGATGACGGAGATGGGCAATCCCATCCATCATCTGACGCTGGACGCCCAGCGGTATCTGATAGAACAGGGAGTGAAACAAGTATGAAAACACCGAAAGAAATGGCAATGCTGGCGGCACGTGCCCTGTCCGATAAAAAGGGACGGGAGATCCAGGTGCTGGAGATCGGCGAGCTGACCACGCTGGCGGACTACTTTGTCATCGCCACCGGCGCCAGCAATACCCAGATCAATGCCCTGGTGGACAACGTGGAGAAGGTGCTGCTGGAGGAAGCGGAGGAGCAGCCGCTGCACCGGGAGGGCTATCGCGGCGGCACGTGGGTGCTGCTGGATTACGGCTGCATCGCCATCCATGTGTTTAATGCCGAAGCCCGGGAGTTCTACGGGCTGGAGCGCCTGTGGCGTGACGGCAAGCCCCTCGACCTGACCGGCGTTGTAACGCCCCATGAATGACACGGAAAGCGTGGGAAGCCTTTGGCTTCCCACGTTTTTTACAGGCCGGAGGCCAATTCCGCCGCCCGTGTCCACAGCACTGGACCCACGGCGCCGGTCTGCTCCAGCCTCAGCTGCCGCTGCAGTGCCACCACCGCCCGCCGGGTGGCCGGGCCGAAAACACCGTCCACCTCTACGGCGGGAATGGCGCCGTCCTGGGCAGCAATGCGCCGCAGGTTCTGCTGCAGCTGCCGCACCGCCGCGCCTTCATCGCCCTCAGCCAGAAACCGGCCGGGGTACACCTGCTCGATGTAGTTCTGGTAATCCTGGGGCAGATCGCGCAGCAGCTGGTCATAGACGTTCAGTATCCGGTTCCAGGTGTCCCGCCCCACGATGCCGTCCACCGGCAGACCGTAAAGGGACTGGAAGGCGTACACCGCGTCCCGGGTCTCATCGTTGTAGCTGCCGGTAATGGCGATCACAGGCAGTTCCGGCAGGAAGTAGCCCAGAAAGGCCAGATAATACTGTACGGTGCTGACGCCGATGCCGGTGTCGCCCGGGCGCAGCACCTCGGGAAAGGCAGGCTGTACCTCCGTGAGCGTCAGCCCTTCGCTGACCAGCTCGCTGAGCTGTTTGACCCCTGTCCAGACCTCCTTGATCTTGTACCAGGTGGCCTTTCCTACGATGCCGTCCGTGTCCAGATTGAATACCCGCTGGAATTCCCGTACCGCGTCCTCCGTGTTTCGGTCGAAAAGGTTGGACACCGGTGAGATCACGGGGATCCCCGGATAGTTTTCATGGATGCGGTTGAGCTGCTGCTGGATGGTGCGCACGCTCTGACCGTAGGCGCCCCGCTCCAGCGGCCGCCCAGGGTAGGAGGGGATGTTGTCACCCACGGCGGCATTGAACACGATGTTGATGTCGTCACCGTAGTAGTACTGCAGGATCTCGTAGGGCACGTATCCGGCCTCCGCCAGATCCACGCTGCCCCACTGGCTCAGACCGCTGCATCGTGTCCGCACGCCGTCGCAGAAGGCGGCAAACAGCGGCTCCACGCTGCCCTGCCGCACGATGTAGTTGTTGAAGATGTCGTCCACCAGCTGGCTGATGTTCTCAAAGACATTGCCGTTCGGCACATAGGCCTGATCCCGCGCCGTGGTACTGGTGATGTCGAAGTCGTAGCCCCGGCTGCGGTAGTACTCCGTGTAGATGCGGTTGAGGGCAAAGGAGACCTGCGCCATGATGTTGGCGCGCAGCGCCGCTTCCGGCCAGGTAGGGTACAGCTCGTGGGAGGCCACATTCTTGATGTAGCTGGTAAAGGGCACCGTCACATTGGGCGCATTACTGTCTGGCAGTCCCAGATGTACGGTGATGGAGGTGGGAACCATCGGCAGAGTGGGCATGGCGGTTCCCCCTTTACTGAATGGCCGGTGTGAGTACCACCGGCAGAATGGTCTTTGTACCGGTAAACAGATCCACCGGCAGGTCGGTGATCTGCTGGTAAGCGGGGTGTGCCACCGATACCACGTAGTGCGCCGCGCTCTCGGCGGCAGTGCTGGGCTGCTGGGATTCGTAGAAGGGCTTTGCCGGCAGCACGAAGCCGTCGGCGATACCGCTGCTGTCGGTGCGTTTGCGGTAGAGAGGGATCCGTCCGCCGTTGATCATCACAGCCACCTCCACCAGTGCCCGGGGGACGGGAAAGGCACCCCGCCCAGTGGCCACCTGTACCCGCAGAACGCCCCGTTCCGGATTTCCCTCCAGAAAGGGCTGCAGCTGCTGCAGGGAAAAATCCTGTGTCGCCATGGATAAACCTCCTGAAAAGGCGGCATACCGCCGCCGTGATATATTCTATTGTATGAAACCGGCTGCCGCAGGTGCAAAATTCTTGTGTGCTGTTCCACTTGACAAACAGCGGAAAAGTGAGTACAATGTGGGCAATGTTTCAATATGGGAACACAGCGATGAAGGGAAAAAAGCGGAAACGCGTCCTCCTCAAGAGAGCCGGCGGCTGGGTGTGAGCCGGTGGAGACGATCCGTGATACTGGCCCCGGAGCTTTCCGCCTGAACAGGGCGGAACGGATGCGCCCCGTTACAGGCGACGCCCTTTTGGAAGATACGGGCGGCTGAGCGCCGGATGGGTGACCGTCGGTGGAAGCAGGGTGGTAACACGTTTTCACGTCCCTGACTGCAATAGCAGTCAGGGACTTTTTTATGTTCGACAACAAATTTCATATACGGATAAGGAGAAGCAAGTATGAATTACGATTTTGCCGCCATTGAGAAGAAATGGCAAGCCAACTGGGAAAAGACAAAGCCCTACGCCGCCATTACCGGTGACAAGCGCCCCAAGTTCTACGGGCTGATCGAGTTCCCCTATCCCTCCGGTCAGGGTCTGCACGTGGGTCATCCCCGCCCCTTTACGGCTATGGACATCGTGACCCGCAAAAAGCGGATGGAGGGCTATAACGTTCTTTTCCCCATCGGGTTCGACGCCTTCGGCCTGCCTACGGAGAACTACGCCATCAAGAACCACATCCATCCCGCCATCGTCACCAAGAACAACATTGTCAACTTCACCAATCAGCTGAAGATGCTGGGCTACGGCTTCGACTGGGATCGCTGCGTGGACACCACCGACCCCAACTACTACAAGTGGACCCAGTGGATCTTCCTGCAGATGTTCAAGCACGGTCTGGCCTACAAGTCCACCATGCCGGTGAACTGGTGCACCAGCTGCAAGTGCGTGCTGGCCAACGAGGAAGTGGTCAACGGCGTGTGCGAGCGCTGCGGCAGCGAGGTCATCCGCAAGGAGAAGAGCCAGTGGATGCTGAAGATCACCGCCTACGCCCAGCGCCTCATCGACGATCTGGACGATGTGGACTTTATCGAGCGTGTGAAGATCCAGCAGCGCAACTGGATCGGCCGCTCCACCGGCGCGGAGGTCACATTCAAGACCAACGTGGGCGACGAAGTGACGGTATACACCACCCGCGCCGACACGCTGTTCGGCACGACCTACATGGTTATCTCTCCGGAGCACCCGCTGCTGAAGGAGTGGCAGCCCAAGATCAAGAACTGGGACGAGGTGGCGGCCTATCAGGATGAGGCGGCCCACAAGTCCGATTTTGAGCGCGGCGAGCTGAACAAGGA
>CAKTMQ010000043.1 GCA_934573945.1 uncultured Oscillospiraceae bacterium
ACAGCAGCAGGAAGGACAGCAGGAACAGCGCCGCATAGACGATGGAACGCACCATGCCGCTGACAGCGCCCTCCAGCAGATTTTTACCGGCCTCCATGGCGCTGTCCATGGCCTTTTTCGCCATGTCGCTGATGGCGTCCAGATCCAGCAGCTGATCCAGCGCCGCCGTGTCCGCGGCGGCAGCGGCGCTGATGGCCTCCTGTCCGTGTCCGTTGGTGAGCCGCTCCAGCACGTAGCCCTCCAGCCGGGGCGTCACCCACTCCGTCACCGGATCGGCCAGCGTATTGGCCAGTATGCTGCCGCCCAGCAGCGATACCGCAAAGATGACCACGCCCAGCAGACTGCGGAGCAGACCCCGCCTGCCGCCTACGATCAGAAACAAAAGCAATATGACCACAATGGCCAGATCAAAAGCCTGGGAAATCGTCATAAATTCTCCTTTTCCCCATCAGGGCAGATACAGGGAGGCGCTGGACGCTCCCGCCAGTACCGCGCTACCGTCGTCACGCATCAGCACCGCCCGGGCGTCGCTGACGTCCGGCAGCACCGCCACCTCCGTCAGATATTTATCGTAGATGGCCAGCCTGTCGCCGAACAGCACCGCCACATAGCGTCCTGCCGCCGACACGTCCAGCACCTCGCCGTCCAGCTCGCAGCCGCCCAGCTCGTCGCCGTTGGCGTCCACCGCGATCAGGCTGGCGTAGCCGCCGGACTTATAGCGGCTCAGCAGCACTGCCGACCAGTCGCCGTCGCCTGCGGCGCAGCGCCGCACAAACTGTCCGCCATAGGAGTAGGATGCCCTCTGCTCCCCGCTGTCACTGACCATGTACAGTCCCTCCTCCGTCACCAGACAGAAGTCCCGCTGCATGGCCGCCAGCTGATACACCACGCCGCCGTTTACCGCCGTGGTGGCCACCGGCTCCTCACTGTTGAGCCGGTACAGCACCAGAAAGCTCTGGAAGGCACCGTCCTGCTGTCCCATGGTAACGGCCGCCAGCGTGCGGCTGTCACGGCTGAGAGCAGCGGTCATCACAAAGCGCTGGGAGGAATGGAAGGTAAAGACCTCCTCCCCCTTGCTGTCCCACACGGTAACGGCGGCCTTGACGCCGTTTTTATTGTAGGTGGCCGTCACATAGCCGTGGGGATTGACGGTGACGGCGATCAGCTCGCCCTCGGTCTCCCACTCCCAGCGCAGCCCCTTGCTGTCAAGAGCATACAGCACGGTGCCGCCAATATCGTAGGCCACCGCCACATCGCCGCCGGACACCAGATCCGGGCTGGAAAAGCGGACGCCGGTCTGATAGAGCACCTGACTGCGCTCATCCAGCACCCGCAGCTGGTTGGCGGCCACCGTCACCAGGCTGCCGTTCAATACGGCAAAGCGGCTGGTGGCGTCATTTTCATAGTGGTAGAGGCGGGCACAGCCCGTCTCGTCCTTCTCCGCCCGGGCGTAGATGATGCTGCGGCGCAGGCCGTCAAAGCTGTTGGCATCCCACAGCACCGCCGCGGCTACTACGCCCAGCACCACCAGCACCGTCAGCGCCAGCCCCAGCCATTTGCCCGGTTTTTTCCGCCGCTGCACGCGGCGGGGCCGCTCCTCCTGCTGGTCGCCCGGCTGGAAGTCGTAGCTCTTATCGGTATCTCTTTTCATGGTCTCCCCCCTTTTTGCAGGGTCTCGTCCGTCCTCAGCGGTTTAGCCGCTGATCCTCATACCATACGCGGGTCAGGTACAGCCCGCCCGGCGGCGCGGTAGGCCCCGCCAGCGTGCGGTTGCCGCTGTCCAGGATCACCGGAATGTCCTCCGGTGCCAGCTTGCCCTCCGCCGCGTACAGCACCGTGCCGGTGATGGCACGTACCATATTATACAAAAAACCGTCGGCGCATACCTTCAGCTCCAGCAGCTCCTCGTTCCGGGTCACCCGGCAGTAGTGGATGGTGCGCACCGTGCTGCGCACGTTGGTGCCCACCGAGCGGACAGCGGCAAAATCATGGGTGCCCTCAAACATCCGGGCAGCGCGATCCATCACCGCCTCGTCCAGCCTTTTGGGATAAAAGTAGGCGCGATTGACATAAAAGGGATTCTTGATCCGGGAATTGTAGATGCGGTAGGTGTATTCCTTTTTGATGCACGAGCCGATGGCATTGAAATCCTCCGCCACCTCAAAGGCGGCCTTGACGGCAATATCCTCCGGCACATGGGTGTTGACGGCAAAGGGCAGGCGCTCCAGCGGGATCCGGGAATCGGTGCGGAAATTGGCCACATAGTGCTCGGCGTGTACGCCGGCGTCGGTGCGGCCGCAGCCGGTCAGCTTTACGCTGTGGCCGCAGACCATGCCCAGCCCCCGCTCCAGCGTCTGCGCCACGGAGACCTCCGTTTTCTGCACCTGCCAGCCGTGGTAGGCGCTGCCGTTATACATCAATGTCAGTGCAATATTGCGCACCGTGCCACCCTCTCTCTTATTTCAAAAGCTCATAAACCGCCAGTGCCGCATTTACTCCGTTTTTGACAGCTTTGCTGGTAACAGTGGCACCCGAGATAACGTCAACATCTTTGCCTAATTCAAGCGGGTAATCGCCCACGCCCTTTCCTCGGTACTGATCTAATGCTCCTATTCCATTTGACGCACTCTCATTGCCCACCACTTTTGTCCCGATGCCAGATGTTTCACCATGGCTTACAACAGAAACTCCCGAGATGCAGCCACTCGTATCAAAGCCAACCATAATGGTCACCGTACTTTGAGACCCAGAGGCAGACACTTTGATAGCATAGTTATTGTTGTTTACTTTGTAGACTCCTGTTAATTTCGCGTCACTGCTTTTTGCCGCGCTCATCATTTCATCTGATACCTGCACCTCATCTATCAAAGCATCAGTAGAAATCTGCAGCGTTTCTTCTATTGCTCTCCGGCAATTTTCAGCATCGATTTCTGCAATACTCGTAGGCTCCTCTTGCTGCTCCTCAAGTATATCCGCGTTTTCTCCATTCCACTTTTGGAGTTCTTCCAAGGCCTTCTCATCACGCTCTCGCTGCGCACTCCCATCCAGTTCCCGGTTCAGTTTTTGCAAAGAAGCAATCAAGACGATCAAAGCTACAAGTATCGCAACACCTAAAGCCGCAAATAGAATCTGCATTCTCTTGCTCATTACAACAGTCTTCCTCCAATTCTCTCAGAGACCAAACTTTTTCAGCACGATGATCCCGGCGGTCAGCAGCACGAAGCCGGTCAGTACCAGATAGTCCGCCGTCCGATACCGCAGCACCCGCAGGGCGGTGCGTCCCTCGCCGCCGTGGTAGCAGCGGCACTCCATGGCCGTGGCCAGCTCGTCAGCCCGGCGGAAGGCGCTGATGAACAGCGGCACCAGAATGGGCACCAGCGCCTTGGCGCGCTGGAAGATATTTCCACTCTCAAAATCCGCGCCGCGCGCCTTCTGCGCCGACATGATCTTGTCCGTCTCCTCGATCAGCGTGGGAATGAACCGCAGGGCGATAGACATCATCATGGCCAGCTCGTGGATGGGCAGCTTCAGCTTTTTCAGGGGCGAGAGCAGGTGCTCCAGCCCGTCGGTCAGACTGATGGGGCTGGTGGTGTAGGTCAGCAGAAAGGTGCCCATGATCAGCATCACGATCCGCAGCACCATGGCCACGGCGGAGCGGATGCCCTCAAAGGTGATGTGGCGCAGCAGCCACACATCCGCCACCGGCGTGCCGCCGCTGAAAAACAGGTTCATGATGGCGGTGAAGGCCACGATGACATACACCGGCTTCAGGCCGCGGGTCAGGGCTTTATAGTGCACCTTCGAGGTGAGGATGCAGACCGTCAGCACCAGCGCCATGACGGCGTAGGTCAGCACGCTCTTGGCGTTGAACAGCGCCACGATATAGAGGATCACGCACAGCAGCTTCGTGCGGGGATCCAGCCGGTGGATCAGCGTTGTGCCGGGAAAATACTGTCCCAGCGTAATATCCTTCAGCATACGGCGCGCCCTCCTTTCAGGGCAAGGAGCTGCTTTTGCAGCGCCGCCACCGTGTAGACCGCCGGATCGATGGGCACGCCCCTGTCGCGGAGCGCGTGGGCGATCTTGGTCACCTGGGGCACGTCCAGCCCCACGGCCTCCAGCTCACCGGCGCGGGCAAACACCTCCGCCGGTGTGCCCTCCATGCGCACGCCGCCGTTATCCAGCACGATGATGCGGCTGGCATTGCTGGCGATCTCCTCCATGCTGTGGCTCACCAGCACCACGGCGCCGCAGTGGCCGCTGGCGTGGTACGCCCGCAGCAGCGACAGGATGTCCTCGCAGCCCCGGGGATCCAGGCCGGCGGTAGGCTCGTCCAGAATCAGCACCTCCGGCTCCATGGCCATCACGCCGGCAATGGCCACACGGCGCTTCTGGCCGCCGGAGAGGGCGAAGGGGGATTTCTCCAGTACGTCCTCCCCCAGACCCACGGCCTGCACCGACCGGCGCACCCGCTGGTCGATCTCCTCGTCGGTGAGTCCCATATTTTTCGGACCGTAGGCCACGTCCTTATAGACCGTCTCCTCAAACAGCTGGTACTCCGGGTACTGGAACACCAGTCCCACCCGGAAGCGCACCTGCCGGATCTGCTTCGGCTCCGCCCAGATGTCCTGCCCGTTGAGATAGATGTGTCCCTCGGTGGGCTTGAGCAGACCGTTGAGGTGCTGGATCAGCGTGGATTTACCGCTGCCGGTGTGGCCGATGACGCCCAGGAACTCGCCCCGGCGGATCTCCAGCGACATCTGCCGGACAGCACTGCGCTGGAAAGGCGTTCCGGCGCTGTAGGTATGTGTCAGGTTTTCAACACGAATGATGGGTTCCACTGTGGGGTTTCCTCGTTTCATCAAGAAGTTGCCGCGTGCTCTCGCCGGTCACAGGGCGGGACACATATGTCCCGCCGCCGGGGGATGCGGCGGCATATCGGACGGCGGGGTGTGGGCACCCCGCCCTATGGGTGGCTGCAGGCCGCCTTCCTCAGCTTGGCGCCGCGGATAAATCCGTCTTTCAGAAGGGTACAGCGGTCTATTGCAGGGCTTTGCAGATGGCGGCGGCACAGTCGTCCACCGTCAGGGCGGTCAGCGGCACGTCCATGCCGCTCTGCCGCAGGGCGTACAGCAGCTCCACCGTGTCCGGCGCGGCCAATCCCATGCCCCGCAGCGTCTCCACCTGTGCAAACACCTCCGCCGGGGCGCCGTCCATGGTCAGGCGGCCGTCGTTCATCACGATCAGCCGGTCGGCGTCCAGCGCCTCGTCCATATGGTGGGTGATGAGCACCACGGTGATGCCCCGCTCCCGGTTCAGCGTCCGGATGGCGGAGAGCACCTCCCGCCGTCCGGCGGGATCCAGCATGGCGGTGGCCTCATCCAGCACGATGCACGCCGGCTCCATGGCGATGACGCCGGCGATGGCCACCCGCTGCTTCTGTCCGCCGGAGAGCAGATGGGGCGCGTGCTGGGCGAATTCCGCCATGCCCACCGCCGCCAGCGCGTCGTCCACACGGCGGCGGATCTCCGCCGTGGGCACGCCCAGATTCTCCGGGGCAAAGGCCACGTCCTCTTCCACCACGTTGGCCACGATCTGGTTGTCCGGGTTCTGGAACACCATGCCCACACGGCGGCGGATCTCCAGCAGCAGCGCCTCGTTCCGGGTGTCCATCCCCGCCACGTACACCGCGCCGCCGCCGGGCAGCAGCACCGCGTTCATATGCTTGGCCAGCGTGGATTTGCCGCTGCCGTTGTGTCCCAGCACCACCACAAAGCTGCCCTCTTCAATGGACAGCGTTACATCCTCCAGCGCCGCCGTGGGAACTTCCTGTTCCTCCTCGGCCGGATAGGTAAAGCTCAGGTGTTCGGTTTGCAGTATCGTTGACATGATCGATCGTTCCTCAATTTATGATTCGCTGACCCAGCGGCCTGTGGCGCCGCAGGGCAGCGCCATACCCGACTCCGTGCAGGGCAGACCCAGCTCGTCCCAGGTGACCCTGCCGCCGAAGCGGCGCGCCGCCAGCAGATGCAGGATATAGCCCAGCACAGAGGGCGCCAGTCCGGTGGTATAGCTGTTGATGATGACAAACAGGGGCTTGTCGGACAGCACCTGCATACACAGCTTGACAAAGGGATAGAGGTTGTCCTCCAGCTTCCACACCTCACCGGAAGGACCCCGGCCATAGCTGGGGGGATCCATGATGATGGCGTCGTAGGTCTTGCCCCGGCGGATCTCCCGCTCCACAAACTTGGCGCAGTCATCCACGATCCAGCGGATGGGCGCGTCGGCCAGACCGGAGAGCCGGGCGTTTTCCTTCGCCCAGGCCACCATGCCCTTGGCCGCGTCTACATGGCACACGCTGGCGCCCGCCTTGGCGCAGGCCACCGTGGCGCCGCCGGTGTAGGCGAACAGGTTCAGCACCCGGATGGGGCGTCCCGCGCCGCGGATGGCATCCATGGCGAAGTCCCAGTTGGCCGCCTGCTCAGGGAACAGCCCCGTGTGCTTAAAGTTCATGGGCTTGACCTGAAAGGTCAGTTCCTTATAGTGGATCGGCCAGCTCTGGGGCAGATCGTTCTTCTCCCAGTGTCCGCCGCCGGTGGCGCTGCGGCTGTAGCGGGCGTTGGCCTGCCGCCACAGCTTCGAGCGCTTGTCCGCCTCCCAGATGGCCTGGGGGTCGGGGCGCACCAGGATCTGCCGGTCCCAGCGTTCCAGTTTTTCTCCGCCGCCGCAGGAGAGCAATTCGTAATCCTGCCAGCCATCTGCGATCCACATAGATGAGTTTCCTCCATAACGATAATAAATCAGTTTATTATACAACGCCTACCCTCTGCCGTCAAGGCCGCCGGCCCTCTCAAAAATCCCCATTTCATGTGGTTTTCACCGCCGTTACAAAAATTTTACGTCTTGGTTGCCCGTCGGGATGCAACAGGCGCGCCCGGGGCAGGCAGGGATGCGGCGGCTCTTCGCCGCGTCATTCTCAGTTCTGCAAGGAGGCACCTATGGAACACAACGACACGGCGCAGTCCGTCATCGCCCGCCCCCGGATCGGCGCGGAGGAACTGCGGCAGGCCAATGAGATCCTGAAAAAGTACAAAAAGGGCAAAGCCCATCTGGAGCAGCGCATCATTGACAACGAGCAGTTCTGGAAGCTGCGGCACTGGGAGCAGATGGCAAAGCAGGGCGAGGGCGGCAACAGCGGCGATCCCCAGCCCGCCAGCGGCTGGCTGGTCAACTGCATCCTCTCCAAGCACGCCGACGCCATGGACTGCTATCCCGCTCCCACCGTGCTGCCGCGGGAGCCGGGCGACCGGCAGGAGGCACAGCGGCTCAGCCGCATCCTGCCGGTGATCCTGAAGAAAAACCAGTTCAAGCGCACCTACTCCTCCGCCTGGTGGTACAAGCTGAAGTCCGGCTGCGCCGTGTACGGCGTGTTCTGGGACGGCGGCAAGCTCAACGGGCTGGGGGACATCAACGTGCGGCGCATGGATCTGCTGAACCTCTTCTGGGAGCCGGGCGTCACCGACATCCAGCAGAGTGCCCACTTCTTCTCCACGGAGCTGGTGGACAACGAGAAGCTGCTGGCCGCCTATCCGCAGCTGGCGGGGAAGCTGGGACGCAGCGGCTTCTCCCTGAGCCGCTATCTCTACGACGACACGGTGGACACCTCCGACAAGTCGCTGGTGGTGGATTGGTATTACCACACGGAGGTGGATGGCCGCCGGGTGCTGCAATACTGCAAGTACGTGGGCGAGACCGTGCTCTACGCCACGGAGAACGACACCGTTCCGCCCACCGAGACCCGGCTGCTGGGCACGGACGAGGCGGGACAGCCCATCATGGGGCAGGTGCCCTGCGGACCCAGCATGGCGCAGCGGGGCTGGTACGACCACGGGAAGTACCCCTTCGTTTTTGACGTGCTGTTTCCCGAGGAGGGCACCCCCTGCGGGTACGGCTATGTGGATCTGTGCAAGTCGCCTCAGAAGCAGATCGACCTGATGAATCAGGCCATCCTGAAGAACACACTGGCCAACGCCACGCCCCGGTTCTTCATCCGCAGCGACGGCGCGGTGAACGAAAACGAGTACGCCGACTGGACACGTCCCTTCGTGCACACCAACGGCAATCTGGGCGCCGACTCCATCGCCCCTATCCATCCGGGCAGTCTGGACGGCGTATACGTGGCCATCCTCAACAACAAGATCGCCGAGATGAAGGAGACCGCCGGCAACCGGGATGTGACCAGCGGCGGCACCGCCTCCGGCGTGACGGCGGCCACTGCCATCGCCGCGCTGCAGGAGAGCGGCGGCAAGCTCAGCCGCAACATGATCGACGACGGCTATGAGGCCTTTGCCGATGTGGTGACGCTGTGCATCGAGCTGATCCGGCAGTTCTACCGGCTGCCCCGGCAGTTCCGCCTGCTGGGCGCCATGGGCATGGAGGAGTTCGTCAGCTACGACCACAGCGGCCTGCAGCCCCAGCCCATGGACGACGGCGTATCCGTGTCCTACCGGGTGCCGGAGTTTGATCTGGAGATCGGTGCGGAGCAGGAGAGCCCCTACCGCACCGCCGAGCACAACCAGCTGGCGCTGCAGCTGTTCCAGATGGGGTTCTTCCGGGAGGATCTGGCGGATCAGGCGCTGCGGTGTCTGGAGCTGATGGAGTTCAAGAACAAGGAGCAGCTGGTGCGGGTCATCTCCCAGGGCAAGACCCAGGCGCAGGAGATCGGCACACTGCGCACACAGCTGCTGCAGCTGGCGCAGGTGGTGGACGAGACCAGGGGCACTCATCTGGCGCAGACACTGGCGGCGGCGTATACCGGCTGTGCGCCTGCGGCCGCGGCATCAGGCGGCACAGGCACGAGGAAGAAGGCCAGCGCCGTGGAGCGCAGCCGCAGCCAGTCCCGGGAGGCGGTGCGTCCCCGATGATCCGGGCTGTTTTTTCACCCCACCGCATTGCCGTCAGCGGGCACAGCGGCTGCGGCGGCAGAGGGCAGGACATCGTCTGCGCCGCCGCCAGCATTCTGATGGAGGCCACCGTCGCCGCGGTGCGCGCCCGGGGCGCTCCGGCGGTGATCGACATCGGGGACGGCAGCTTTGCCATTACCGTCCCGGGAAACGGCCATCTGCTGGAGACGGCGCGGCAGGGCTTTGCCCTGCTGGCACAGCACTATGGCCGGTACGTGACCGTGCAGCATTTACAGACAGGAGGTACAGCAGATGCAGGATGAACGCACACAGGACACCATGGAGGATACGGCGGCACAGGCCGTCCCGCCTGCGGAGACACCGGCGGAGAACGCGCAGGACTGCGCCGCGGAATTTGAGGCGCTGATCCAGGGGCGGTGCCGGCAGCCCTTTCAGGCCAGAGTACAGCGGATCCTGGACGGGCGGCTGCGGTCGCTGCGGCAGGAAAACGAAGCGCTGCGGCAGCAGGCGGAGGCGCAGTACCGCCGCGAGCTGGACTGCGTGGCGCGGCTGGCCGGGGAGGCGGAGGCCATCCGGCAGGTCTACGGCAGCTTCGACTGGCAGCGGGAGATGCGCGACCCCGTTTTCGGCCGCCTGATCGCGGCCGGAGTGGACGGCCGCACCGCCTATGAGGCGGTGCACCATCAGGAGCTGCTGACGGAGGCCATGCGCTGCGGCGCACGGCGCGCCGGGGAGCAGCTGAGCCGCGCCATTGCCAGCGGCGGACGGCGGGTGTCCGAAAACGGCGGCGGCAGCACCGCCGTCACCCGCGCCGATCCGCGGACGCTGACCTCCGGCGAGCTGTCGGAGATCCGAAAGCGGGTACAGCGGGGAGAGAAGATCCGCTTTTAAGCGGGCTTTTCCGATAATTGCCCGGCGCAGCTGCGCCGGACGGGCTCGTGGGCTACCACAGACGGCATCTTTCACCGGGCGCAGAGGCGCTCCCGCCGCCGGGGAGCAGAGACACACGCGGCTCGTCAAAAGGGGCTGTGCCCTTTTTGACAGACCCGCACGATCCTACATTTACAGGAGGAAATCACATGGAACACATCCATTCCTTTGACCTGCAGCGCTTTGCCGACAGCAACACCCAGACCACCGGCACCCAGGGGCTCAGCGCCGAGATGAAGACCTATTACGGCATGGAGCTGCTGGAGAACGCGCGCCCCGCGCTGGTGCACAACCAGTTCGCCGCCTCCAAGCCTCTGCCCGCAGGCGGCGGCAAGACGGTGGAGTGGCGCAAGTTCGGCTCCTTCGACAAGGCGCTGACGCCGCTGACCGAGGGCGTCACCCCCGACGGCAGCGGCATCACCGTCAGCTATATCACCAAGGAGCTGAGCCAGTACGGCGACTACACCACCGTGTCCGATATGCTGGATCTCACCGCCATCGACGACGTGGTGCTGGAGATCACCGACCGCCACGGCGCCAACATGGGTCTGACGCTGGACACCGTGACCCGCAACGAGATCCAGCAGGGCAGCCACGTCATCTACGCTCCCGCCATCGGCGCAGGCGGCGCCAAGACGGAGGTGCTGCACCGCTATGATCTGGACAAGTCCTGCACCATGACCGCCGAGCTGGCGGCGCGTGCCGCCACGGCGCTGAAGAAGATGAACGCCCCCACCTTTGAGGGCAAGTACGTCTGCATCATCCACCCCAGCGTGGCCTTCGACCTGCGCAACGACCCCGACTGGGTGGCGGCGCACCAGTACGCCGCCGCCACGGAGCTGTTCTCCGGCGAGATCGGCGAGCTGCACGGCGTGCGCTTCGTGGAGACCACGGAGGCCAAGATCTTCCGGGGCGACGATCTGGCGTCCGACAGCCGCACGCTGACCGCCAGCGCTGCCGTCAGCAATAATGCCGCTGTCAGCTTTGACGGCGGCACCGTGGCCGCCGATGCGCTGGCAGGACGCTATGTCCTGTGCGGCGGCAAACGGGTGAAGATCCTGTCCAACACCGCCTCCCAGCTGACGCTGGCCGAGCCCGTCACGCTGCAGGACAACGACGTGATCTACCCCGGCGAGGGCGGCAAGGACGGTCTGGCCGTCTACGGCTGCCTGTTTATCGGCAAGGGCGCCTACGGCGTGGTGGATCTCAGCGAGGGCACGGAGGTCATCGTGAAGCCCCGCGGCTCCTCCGGCAC
>CAKTMQ010000044.1 GCA_934573945.1 uncultured Oscillospiraceae bacterium
GAGTTCGTCTCCGCCAACCCCACCGGCCCCATGCACATGGGCAACGCCCGGGGCGGCGTGCTGGGCGATACGCTGGCCAGCGTGCTGCAGAAGTCCGGCGCCGACGTGACCCGCGAGTTCTACGTCAACGACGCGGGCAACCAGATCGAGAAATTCGCCAAGAGCCTGGAGGCGCGCTACCTCCAGATCATCAAGGGCGAGGACGCGGTGGAGTTCCCAGAGGACGGCTATCACGGCGACGACATCCGGGAGCTGGCGCAGGCGTTCTATGAAAAAGAGGGCGACAAGTATCTGGACTGCGACGAAAAGACCCGCCACGACGCGCTGGCGCAGTTCGGCCTCAGCGTGAACATCCCCAAGATGAAGACCGATCTGGCGCGGTACGGCATCCAGTATGACCAGTGGTTCTTCGAGTCCAGCCTCCACGAGAGCGGCTATGTGGCGGATTCCGTGCAGATGCTGACGGAGCGGGGCTATACCTACGAGAAGGACGGCGCCCTGTGGCTCAAGACTGCCGAGATCCTGGCCGCGAAGCTCCGCGCCGCCGGCAAGTCCGACGAGGATATTGAAAAGCTGGCGCTGAAGGACGATGTGCTTCGCCGCGCCAACGGCTTTTATACCTATTTTGCCGCCGACATCGCCTACCACCGCAACAAGTTCGCCGTCCGCGGCTTCGACAAGGTGGTGAACATCTGGGGCGCCGACCATCACGGCCATGTGGCGCGCCTGAAGGGCGCCATGGACGCGCTGGGTCTGGACGGCGAGCACCGGCTGGACATCGTGCTGATGCAGCTGGTCAAGCTGGTGCGTGACGGCGAGGTGGTGCGTATGTCCAAGCGCACCGGCAAGGCCATCAGCCTGACCGACCTGCTGGATGAGATCCCCGTGGACGCCTGCCGCTGGTTCTTCAACGCCAAGCCCGACACCCAGATGGAATTCGACTTAGGTCTGGCCGTCCGGGAGGACAGCGAGAATCCGGTGTACTACGTCCAGTACGCCCACGCCCGCATCTGCACGCTGCTGAAGAACCTGGCGGCGGAGGGCTATGACGTGCCCGCCGCGGCGGATGCCGACCTGACGCTGCTGGCCGCCGACGAGGAGAAGGCGCTCATCAAGCAGCTGGCCCAGTATCCGGTGGTGGTGCGTCTGGCTGCCCGGGACTACGACCCCAGCTTTATCAACCGCTATCTCGGCGAGCTGGCCGCCGCATTCCACAAGTTCTACAACGCCTGCCGCATCAAGGGCGAGGGGAAAGCCGTGCTGCTGGCGCGCCTGAAGCTGGCGGACACCGCCCGCGCCGTGCTGAAAAACGGCATGACGCTCATCGGCTGCTCTGCGCCGGAAAAAATGTGACATCCGCAAAAAGGACGTGCCCCGGCACGTCCTTTTTGTACAGAGACTACTTGACAACGAGACGGGTTTTGTTATAATTGAGTGTACCAATTGTCCTAATACAGTTACCCGAAAAATTCTCCCGGTAGAGGGAACATTTTCACGGTCGGGAACGTCTATAGTAATATGGACAAGATTTTGCTTTGAAAAAGACAAAACATCATGAGCAAGGAGAAATGGAATGAAAAAGTTTGCTGTTATCGCGCTGGCCGCTGTGATGCTGCTCTCAGCGCTGACCGGCTGCGGCGCATCCTCCGGAGAAGAGGCGTCGGTACAGTCTGTGTCCATGGTCTGCGGGCTTGGCGCCTCCGGATTGGTGGATCGTTTTGCCGGCGTGGTCACGTCCCGGAGCGAAACACAGATTAAGAAGGACGACAGCACCAAGGTGGACACCATCAAGGTGACGGTGGATCAGGAGGTCAAAAAGGGTGACGCGCTGTTTACATATGACGTGAGCGACACCCAGATGAACCTGGAAAAAGCCCAGCTGGAGCTGGATCAGATGAAAAACGAGCTGCAGGATAAGAAGGATGAAAAGGAGCAGCTGGAACATGACAAGGACGCCGCCAGCTCCGATGAACAGCTGAACTTTTCGTTGGAGATCCGACGGGTCACTGCGGAGATCCGGCAGAAGGAGTTCGATATTTCCTCCAAGGGAAAGGACATTGAAAGACTGCAGAAGACCCTGAACAACGTGACGGTCACCTCGCCGGTGGACGGCCGCATCAAGTCCATCAACGAAAACGGCGGCACCGATCAGATGGGCAATACGCTGCCCTTTATCAGCATCGTAGAGACCGGCGGCTTCCGGATCAAGGGCTATGTCAACGAGAACAACGCCGGCACGCTGAGCGAGGGCACGGCGGTGGTGATCCGCTCCCGGGTCAGCGACCAGACCTGGAAGGGCACCATCACCATGATCGACTGGGAGAACGCCCAGCAGGGTAATTCGAACCGTTACAGCGACAGCGGCGACGATACCACCTCCTCCAGCCGGTATCCCTTCTACGTGGAGCTGGACAGCAGCGACGGCCTGCTGCTGGGTCAGCATATCTACATCGAGCCGGACTACGGTCAGGAGGAGCAGCAGGACGCCAACACGCTGAAGCTGCCCGCCTATTTCATCAACGATGCGGACGGATCCCCCTGGGTGTGGGCGCAGAACAGCAAGGGCAAGCTGGAAAAGCGCAGCCTGACGCTGGGCGACTATGACGCAGAGAGGGACACCTATGTGGTCACCGACGGCCTGACGGCGGAGGATTACATCGCCTATCCTGACGAGAGTCTGAAGGCTGGCATGAACTGCGTTACCTACGACGAGAATACCTTTGACCCCAATATGGGCAATGACGGCAATGCGGGCAATATGCCCGATATGGGCGACATGGGCGGCGCGGATATGGCGGTGCCCGAGGAGGGCGTTGATGTGATGCCCGAGGACGGCGCGGCTGCTGCGGACGGCGGTGCGGCCGATGCGGCGCCCGATACGGGCGACGCCATGGTGGCGGAGGGCTGAGCATGATCTTACAGATGCGCGATATTTGCAAGGATTATCCCATGGGCAAGACCGTGACCCGCGTGCTGAAAAACGTGGATCTGGACGTGACCGAGGGGGATTATCTGGCCATCATGGGGCCTTCCGGCAGCGGAAAGACCACACTGATGAACCTGATCGGGTGCCTGGATGTGCCTACCTCCGGCAGCTATCTGCTGGGCGAGCGGGAGATCACCAAGTGCTCCGGCAAGGAGCTGGCGGAGGTGCGGAACAAGGAGATCGGCTTCGTGTTCCAGTCCTTCCACCTGCTGCCCAAGCTGACGGCGCTGGACAATGTGGCGCTGCCGCTGCTGTACGGCGGTGTGAAGAAAGAGGAGCGCCGGGAGCGCGCCCGTGTGGCGCTGGAGACGGTGGGACTGGCTGACCGGCTGGATCACCGCCCGGATCAGCTCTCCGGCGGTCAGTGCCAGCGCGTGGCCATCGCCCGCGCCATCGTGGGAAAGCCCCGGCTGCTGCTGGCCGACGAGCCGACCGGCGCACTGGACAGCGCCAGCGGCGCGCAGGTCATGGAGCTGTTCCGCCAGCTGCATGACGACGGCTCTACCATCATCATGATCACCCACGACCGTGGGATCGCCCACCATGCGGATACCATTATGACCATCAGGGACGGCGTGCTCAGCGGAGGGGAAAACTATGAATAAATCTGTGAAACGCGGCGTGCTGATCGCCATCTGCGCCATCGCCGCCTGCGGCGTGCTGTGGGGCGTTCTGACGCTGGTACGCAGCGCCAGCCGCGGCAACGTGAACATCTACGCCGTGTCGGATTTCAGCATGAGCGACTACTGGGGAGACACCTCCCAGACCAGCGGCACGGTGTCCACCGACGAGATGCAGAAGATCTACACCTCGAACACCCAGCAAGTGAAGGAAGTTCTTGTGGAGGAGGGGCAGAGCGTCAAAAAGGGCGACAAGCTGCTGACCTATGACACCACTCTGACTTCGCTGGACATTGAGTTGGCGGACATTGCCTATGAAAAGCAGAAGCTGCAGCAGGAGACGGCGGAAAAGGAGCTGGCGCGGCTGGAGCTGGCCAAGAATCAGGAGGCGCTGCTCAAGCAGATCGAGGAACTGGACGCCAGGATCGAGGCGCTGTACCGCGCCAGCCGCCAGTCCATCTTCGACAAGGAGACCAAGCCTATCGAGTCCATCACAAAGGCCGATAAGGTAGAGCCGCTGGCCTCTCCCGAGGGCGACGGCTCTCTGGAAAAGCCGCTATACTTCAACTGGAATTCTGACGACGAGCTGACACCGGAGAATCTGGCCAAGCTGCTGCCGAAGGATAAGGCGGTGGCCTATGTGGTGCTGGTCATCCACAAGGACAACACCACGCTGGGCGAGATCGTCAACAGCTGCGGCCTGCGGCTGCAGTGGGTAAAGCCGGAGGAGCCGACCCCCGCCCCAGACCCAACGCCTGATCCCAGTGAACCTACTACCCCTACGGATCCTACTACGCCGACGGAACCTACCACTCCTACGGAGCCCACCACTCCTACGGAGCCCACTACCCCGGATCCCGGCCAGGGCGAAGGCGGTGAAGAGGGCGGTGAAGGCGGCAACAGCGAAGGCAGCAATGACACCACCGGCAGCACTATGACGACCGGCAGCTCCGTGACCACCGTCAGTATGGTCACCACGTTCACCCAGAGCGAGGGTGAGGACGGCGCCGCCGAGCCTGAGACGAAGCAGACCGTGAAGTTCTTCCCGGCCAAGCTGACGGAGGCGCCGCAGATCGAGATCGACGGCACCACGGACGAGATCCGGGAGCTGCAGAAGGAGCGGGACGAGCTGCAGAAGCTGGCGGACAAGGCCTATCCCCGTCAGGAACTGGTACGGATGATCCGGGATAAGATCCAGGAGATCTCCGACCTGGACGTGAGCATCAAGCTGGCGGCACTGAATCTGGAAAAGGTGAAAAAGGAAGCGGGCAGCGACACCATCTACAGTGAGCTGGACGGCGTCGTGAAGGCCGTGCGCGATCCCGACGAGGCCAGCACCGACGGAAAAGCGGTGGTGGAGGTCTCCGGCGGCGGCGGTTACTACATCACCGGCGCGCTCAGTGAACTGGAGCTGGACACCATCAAGGTGGGCGAAAAGGTGCAGATCAGCTCCTGGATGACCGGCGCCAGCTGCGAGGGCGAGATCGTGGAGATCAGCGACTATCCCACGGACAACGCCAACTCCTGGAGCGACGGCAACAGCAATGTCTCCTACTATCCCTTCAAGGTGTTCGTCTCCGACGAGGCGCAGCTGCAGGAGGGCGACTGGGTGGAGATGTCCTACCAGAACACGGCGGACAGCGACGGCAATACCCTCTATCTGCAGAGTATGTTCATCCGCAGTGAAAACGGCAAGAGCTATGTCATGGCGAGAGGCGAGAACGGCAGGCTGGAAAAGCGCTGGGTGCAGACCGGCCGGAATCTCTGGGGCAGCTATACCCAGATCCGCGGCGGCCTGACCACCGAGGACTTCGTGGCTTTCCCCTATGGCCGCGATGTGGTGGAGGGCGCCGGTACCACTGAGGCCACGTCGGATCAGCTCTATAACGGTATGTAAGGAGGCGGGCAGATGCTGGAAAATATCAACCTTGCGTTTCAAGGCGTATGGAGCCACAAGCTGCGCTCCTTCCTGACGATGCTGGGCATCATCATCGGTATCGCCGCCATTATCACCATCGTGTCCACCATCAAGGGCACCAACGAGCAGATCAAGGAAAACCTGATCGGAGCGGGCAACAACGTGGTGAACGTGATGCTGATGCAGGACAACAACGAGATGGATTTCTCCTACAGTGCCGTGCCCAGCGGCGTGTCCATGATCACCCCGGAGATGCGGGATGAGCTGGATCAGCTGGACAAGGTGCAGGAGGCATCCCTCTACCATATGCGCAGCTGGGCGGACGGCGTCTACGTGGGCAACAGCTCCTTCAATGGTACTATCTACGGCGGCGACAGCCACTTTGTCTCGGTGGCGGACTACATGGTCAACTATGGCCGGGGCTTTGTGGACAGCGATTTCACCACCTGCCGCAAGGTGGCGCTGATCGACACCAACACGGCGCAGAGCCTCTTCCAGGGAAGCAACCCCGTCGGCGGCACCGTGGAGATCCAGGGAGAGCCGTTTATGGTGGTGGGCGTCATCAGCCAGAAGTCCTCCTCGGAGCCGGTGATCAACTCTGTCAATGACTACTATATGTACTCCGGCAACACCTCGGGCATCATCGTGATCCCCGACACCTGCTGGCCGATCGTGTACCGCTTCGACGAGCCGCTGATGGTGGCGCTGCGCGCCACGTCCACCAACGATATGACGGACGCGGGCAACAATGCGGCCAAGTACCTCAACGAGCAGGTGGTTTCCACCGACAAGTGCAAGTATCAGGCGCGGGATCTGCTGCAGCAGGCCGCCAACCTGCAGAGCCTGTCGGAGAGCACCAACAAGCAGCTGATCTGGATCGCCGCCATCTCTCTGGTGGTAGGCGGTATCGGCGTGATGAATATCATGCTGGTGTCGGTGACGGAGCGTACCCGTGAGATCGGTCTGAAGATCGCCATCGGCGCCCAGCAGAGCCGGATCCTCTGGCAGTTCCTGACGGAGGCGGCGGTGCTGACCAGCCTGGGCGGTATTCTGGGCGTGGCCTGCGGCATCGGCTTTGCCTACATACTCAGCTCGGTGATGGGCACGCCGGTGGCCATCAGCGTGGGTGCCTGCGCGGTCGCCGTGGCCTTCTCCATGTGCATCGGCGTCGTGTTCGGTCTGATGCCGGCTGTCAAGGCCTCCAAGCTGAACCCCATCGAGGCGTTGAGAAGAGAATAAAAGAACCGACCCCCGCTGCTCCGACAGGAGCGGTGGGGGTTCGTTGCTTCGGCATGGTGAAATGTGTAGATCCCGTGCAGCTTCCTTCTTTTAAAACAATGGCCGTTAGCATTGACGGTGGGACGGAAATGGAGTAAAATGTGCATACGGTAAAATCAGGAGGCATATCGCTATTTTTTGTGGCGGTCGTGTGTTATAACAGACAGGAGGTGCCGGAAATGAGCAGAGAGCAATTGTCCAGCGGTGTGTGGGACAGGGCGTATGAATACTTTGGCGCACATCCCGGCGAGGGCGGCTGGACATTCCGCGTGTGGGCGCCGCAGGCGCGCGCCGTGGCGCTCAGCGGCGATTTCAACGGCTGGCAGCGCTGGGAGATGACCCGGCTGGACGGCGGCGTGTGGGAGCTGACGGCGGCGAACGCCCGGCAGTTCGACGCCTATCAGTACATCGTGACCCAGTGCGATGGCCGTGAGGTGTGGAAAACAGACCCCTACGGTTTCCATCAGGAGACCCGTCCCGCCACCAACAGCAAGCTCTACGACATCGGCGGCTATGTCTGGCACGATGAGAAGTGGCGCGAGCGCCAGCGAGGCACCCGTCCGGCGGAGGGCTGCGTGAATATCTACGAGGTACATCTGGGCTCCTGGCGGCGGACGGAGAACGGTGAGGTGATGAGCTACCGCGCCATGGCCGATCAACTGGCGCTCTACGTCCGGGAGATGGGCTACAACTATGTGGAGCTGCTGCCAGTGACGGAATACCCGCTGGATGACAGCTGGGGCTATCAGTGCGTGGGCTATTTTGCCCCCACAAGCCGCTACGGCACGCCCCACGATTTCATGTATCTGGTGGATCGGCTCCACCGCGCCGGCATCGGCGTGATCCTGGACTGGGTACCCGCCCATTTCTGCAAGGACAGCCACGGTCTCATCAGCTTCGACGGCTCCTGCCTCTATGAGTACAGCGATCCTCTGAAATGGGAGCACGAGAGCTGGGGCACCCGGGTGTTTGACTTCGGAAAGCCGGAGGTGTGCAGCTTTCTGCTGTCCTCCGCGGCGTACTGGCTGCGGGAATACCACATCGACGGCCTGCGGGTGGACGCGGTGGCGTCCATGCTCTATCTGGACTACGACCGGCAGCAGTGGCGGCCGAACCGGTACGGCGGTAAGGAGAATCTGGAGGCCATCGAGTTTCTGCGGCAGCTCAACCGCACCGCCTTCGGCATCGACGACGCGGTGCTGATGGTGGCGGAGGAGTCCACGGCGTGGCCGATGGTGACCTATCCGGCGGAGGAGGGCGGCCTGGGCTTCAACCTCAAGTGGAACATGGGCTGGATGAACGACGTGTGCCACTATCTGAAGATGGATCCCTACTTCCGCCAGCACCACCACCGGGACGTGACCTTCTCCATGATGTACGCCTTTTCGGAGAACTTCGTGCTGCCGGTGTCCCACGACGAGGTGGTGCACATGAAGGGCTCCCTGCGGGGAAAGATGCCCGGCGACAAGTGGCAGCAGCTGGCCGGCGTCCGGGGCTTTTACGCCTATATGCTCTGCCACCCCGGCAAGGTGCTGACCTTTATGGGCGCAGAGCTGGCACAGTGGCACGAGTGGGACTTCCGGGGGCAGCTGGACTGGTATCTGCTGGAGCAGGAGGAGGACTGCCGCCGTACCCACGGCTGCATCCGGGCTTTGAACCGCTTCTACCGCTCCCACCGGGAGCTGTGGGAGAACGACCGGGACTGGGACGGCTTCCAGTGGCTGGTGGCGGATGACAACCGCAACAACGTGCTGGTGTTCCGCCGCACCAGCCGGACAGGCCGCTCCCTGATCGCGGCCATCAACTTCTCTCCGGTGGCGTTGGAGGATTACCGGTTCGGCGTGCCGCCCAAGGCACGGTATGAGGAAGTGTTCAATACAGATGCTGTGCAGTGGGGCGGCAGCGGCGTGGTGAACCCGCAGCCCATCCCCACCGAGCATATACCGGCGCATCAGCAAGCGCAGTCCATCGCGCTGCGCATTCCGCCGCTGGGCGCCGTGATCCTGCAGGGAAAGGGAAGACTGACCAACAAATAAAGACACGGGTGCGTTTTGCATCAGGAGGTGCCGTCATGAAGAAAGAATGTATCGCCATGCTGCTGGCCGGCGGACAGGGAAGCCGCCTGTACGTGCTGACCGGTGACATGGCAAAGCCCGCCGTTCCCTTCGGCGGGAAGTTCCGCATCATCGATTTTCCCCTGTCCAACTGCGCCAACTCCGGCATCGACACCGTGGGCGTGCTGACCCAGTACCGTCCGCTGGAGCTGAACAACTACATCGGCAACGGCCAGCCCTGGGAGCTGGATCGCACCAACGGCGGCGTACATATCCTGCCGCCCTACCAGAGCGCCACTGGCGCCGTGTGGTATAAGGGCACCGCCAATGCCATCTATCAGAACATCGGCTTTGTGGATCTGTACGATCCGGAATACGTGGCGGTGCTCTCCGGCGACCACATCTACAAGATGGATTACTCCGATATGCTGCGGCGGCATAAGGCCACCGGCGCGGCCTGCACCATCTCGGTGATGGAGGTGCCCTGGTCGGAGGCCAGCCGCTTCGGCATCATGAATGTGGACGCCGACGACTGCATCACCGAATTTGCCGAAAAGCCCAAAGAGCCCAAGAGCAATCTGGCCTCCATGGGCATCTATATCTTCACCTGGTCGAAGCTGCGGGCGTATCTGATCGCCGATGAGAAGGATCCCGCCTCCAGCAACGACTTCGGCAAGGATGTGATCCCCGCCATGCTGGCGGCAGGGGAGAAGCTGGTGGCCTACCGCTTTGAGGGCTACTGGAAGGACGTGGGTACTCTGGACAGCCTCTGGGACGCCAACATGGATATGCTGACGCCCGGCTCCGGCCTGAACCTGCTGGACGAGCGCTGGCCGATCCACGGCCGCACCGCCACCTGCCCGCCCACCTATCTGGGCGAACGCGCCGACGTGGGCAACAGCGCCGTGGCCCGGGGCTGCGAGATCCTGGGAGAGGTGAAAAACAGCGTCATGTCCACCGGGTGCCGTGTGGGGCAGGGTGCGCAGGTGTCCTACTCTGTGGTGATGCCCGGCGCGGTGATCGAGGACGGTGCGCAGGTGGCCTACGCCATCGTGGGCGAGGAGTGCCGCATTGGCCGGGGCGCCGTGGTCGGCGCGCCGCCGGAGGAGGCGGCTGACCCGGAGGCATGGGGCATCGCCGTGCTGGGACCCCGTACCTGTGTGACGGCGGGGGAGAACGTGCCCCCCAAGACCATGCTGGATCGTACCCACGGAAAGGAGGGCTCCCGATGAAAGGTATGCACGGTATCATCTTCTCCTATGGAGAAAAGCCCGGTCTGGGGCAGCTGACGGCCAACCGTGTCCACGGCTCCCTGCCCTTCGGCGGCGACTACCGGGTGGTGGACTTCATGCTCTCCAATATGGTCAACGCCGGGATCACCGATGTGGGCGTCATCATGCACGGCAAGTGCCAGAGTATGCTGGATCATCTGGGCACCGGCAAGAGCTGGGATCTCAGCCGCAAGAGCGGCGGCCTGAAACTGCTGCCTGCCTTTGCCTACAATGAGAGCCGGGGCATGGTGGGCCCCTTCCGGGGCAAGATGGAGGCGCTGGGATGTGTGATCGAGTACCTGCGCCATATCCGGCAGGATCATGTGGTGCTGTCAGACAGCGATCTGGTGACCAATCTACCTCTGGGCGACGTGCTGGATGCCCATATCACCTCCGGTGCCGACATGACCTGCGTGTGCACCAGCCACCCCGGCGAGGGCGGCGACACCTATTTTACGCTGGACAGCCGGGGACGCATCGTGGACACCGCCTGCGACGTCCATGTCCCCCGGGGCTATCAGAGCCTGAATATCTTCCTCTTGAGCCGGGATCTGCTGCTGTCGCTGGTGGAGGAGTGCATGGTGCATGACCGCTATAGCCTCCGCCACAATGTGCTGCAGGAGAAGAGCGCCGCGCTGCGGTTCAACGGCTACGTGTGGGACAGCTTTGCCGCCCGCATCAACTCCGTGCAGGGCTATTACCAGCGCAGCATGGAGCTGCTCCGCCCGGAGATCCGCGCAGAGCTGTTCTGCTC
>CAKTMQ010000045.1 GCA_934573945.1 uncultured Oscillospiraceae bacterium
CGGACGAACTCCTCGTCCTTGTAGGGGAACACCTTCTCCGGGCCGGCGTGGAAGATGTAGCCCCGGAAGCCGTCGGTGTTCAGGGCATTGGTATGACGGCGGTCGATGATCTCGTCAAAGTTGTAGGTCATGGTATATACTCCTTTCCATATAGCAGCAGCGGCGTGTTTGTTGCCCTTCATTATAGCGGGACACGGGGGTTTGCGCAAGCTGAGATCTGATAAAACCGGATTCACCGCTCAGAACAGATCCAGCATATTATCCAGATAGACAGCCTCCCGCACGTGCAGGTGGTATGCCGGTTTGGTCATGTAATAGAGCAGGAACTCCAGCACCAGCGCGCTGCCCAGTCCCCGACCCTCCAGTTTGAACTGGGAAAATCCCATGGGCAGATAGATGCGCCGGATGTCGTCGATACCGATGAAACCGGGATTTTCCATTGCCCGGGAAAAGCGGTATCCATCGGCGGCGCCGGGGGCGGTACAGCGATGCTCCGGGGCGGCTTCGCCCAGATTTTTCCGGCTGACCGCCTCATAGCAGGCGCTGCGCTCCCGGCATCCGAAAAAGCAGCATTCGTTGCAGAGAAATTCCACCTTATCCCGCAGCTCCTGCGGCAGTGTGTCCAGCTTGTCAAACGCCCGGTTCAGCCGGAAGTCCGGCACCACATAGCGGAAGTCTATCCGCGCCGCTTCCTGCCGGAAGGCCTGAAAGTCCGTCAGCACCTTGGTGGTGGAGGAGATGAAATAGAGCTCCGGATATGTCCGCTTCAGATAGTCCAGCAGCAGCTCCGAGTGGACGATCACACCGTTCTGCGGGTCGCCGCTCTCTGCAAACAGGCGGCACAGCCGGTTGCATTTGGCATCCGGGAGATGCTCCGGCCTGAGCAGGGAGTTACTGAAGGTCAGCCGTGCCGAAATACCGTATTCCCGGGTCAGCGCCAGTACCTCCCGGGGATCGTGCTCGCCCGTCCCGACCCGGCCGCCGCCCCAGATGCAGTCCGACGGTGCGCCATAGAGGGAGCCAATCTCGCACCAGCTGTAGAAGTATTCCCGGTGGCTGCGGAACAGCGGCAGAAACAGACGGTACAACTCATAAAATTCGAACAGGCCGGGAAGGTGGTAGCAGGCGATCTGCTTTTGCGTATGGTTCATGTTGTGTATCATTTGTCGCTCCCTGCTTCCGCGGCGGTCAATGGCTGCTTTGCGCCGCCCGAAGTGTCCTGTGTGGTTTAATCCTGATGATCAGTATAGCACCCCGGCGGGCGGCAAAGCAAGCGCGGATATGCGAGCCGTTCCTCTTGAAAAGGGGTGGCATTGGTGCTAAAATACAGCTAAAAGGCTGCCGGCTGGCAGTTTTTCAAAAACACGGGGGTTAGATGAAACTAACTACTGCGCAGCATATCGGAGGTATCTTATGTATACACTTCCCGAAATCTATCGGCGTGACTGCTGGCTGGGGGCGCTGGGCGCGGCGGTATCCACATGAGATTTTGTGCTGAGTCAGGGCTCCGGCAATGCGGCGCTGCTGCTCTGGATGGTCTCCAACGCCGTCTGGGCACGGCAGACGGATGCAGCTGCGCCGCACCCGCATGGCTGAGTGTTTCGGTGCTGCATACCGTAAAAGAGCCTGAAAGGGGGGCGTCATGGAAATGAATACGGCTCATACGGGCGGCCTGCCGCGGCGGAGCATCCGCCGGCTGGTGGACGAGCTGAAGGAAGCGTCCGGCGACGCGCAGATCACGCTCCTGCAGGAGATGGGCGGAGCACTGATCAACGATTACCGGCTGGAGGCCTTCGGCGTGGTGCTGGAGCCGCTGTGGGTAGAGGCCTATTATTACCATCGGGAGCGCTTTCCCGATGAGAACATCCATATGCGCGCCAAGCAGAAAAACCGGTTCGGGCAGCTCTATTTTCACGAGCGGGGATACGGCGGGCTGGACATCTGCCTGTCGGATTCGGATGACTACTATTTGTCCTTTCTGCTGAAAGCCACCCTGGCAAACGGACATTTTCTGACGCAGACCAGAATTTATGACATTCTGTCCTATGCCGGAAAAACGAAGACAGAGTTTGAAGCGCTGGCGCACGTACTTGTCCCGGCGGACGCACATCACACCGTCTGCCATACGACCCGGGTCAATCTCGCCAGACCGTGTTACCGTGACGCGCCGCTGGCCGCCTTTGCCCTCGACGCGGTGCCCCGGTATGACTTCAGGTTTGCCCGCAGCGATTTGCGGAGTACGGTGAAAGCATATTTGTCATCTTACATAGCCGCGCACCCGGGCTGCACCGCAAAAGCCTGTAAGGATGAGTGCCGGCGGGTATTCGGCTGGGTGCCCGCATCGGTGTCGGAGCTGACGCGCGGACTGTGAGGGCCGTGATCGCTTCGGTGACGGCGCTGTCTCAGTTGCGGGAGCATTTCTCTGCGTCGATGGCCAGTACCACCATCAGTGCGTACAGGGCGTTCCCCTCGTCGGCCACGTCGATGACGTAGGTGTCCGTCCAGTGGAACAACTCCTTGGACACCGTGGCTACCTGCTGCCCCTGGGCATCCAGAATGGTGTATTCCCACTCCATGAAGCTGCCCTCCACCTGCCAGCCGTTGAAGTCCAGTGTGAAGGATGGTCGCAGGAAGGTGAATTCCTTGCGGATGGTGCCGATGCACTGCTCGCCGACATACAGATCGAATTTGGGCAGGAAGGTAAAGACCTGTTGCTGCACGGTGGCAATATGCTGTCCCATGGGGTCGAGAATGTGCAGGCAATGTCCCCATGCCAGCTTGCCCTGCACGGTGAAGGCGACGGCGCCCTCTTCATCCATGTGGTAAATGTCGTAGCTGTCGAACCATGAGAACATCCGCTGCTTGAAATATAGCCGCATACGATCCACATCCTTTCTTGTTTCTGCACGTTTGGTTGACGGGAATCCTGTTATTTCTATTCTATCAGACGGAGCGGCGGTTTGCAACGGGTGTGCGGGTCAAAGCGGGGTATCTCCATATGGATTTTTTTGCAGGCGGGCGGTTGCCCGCCTGCAAAAAATTTCCCGTCAGACCACTTGACAAATCAGGGCATCGGTATTACAATGCGACTAACTAATGTTAGTTAGTAAAAAGACGGAGGCAGTATGAAGCAGGAGGATACACGGCAGAGGATCCTGGACAAAGCGCTGGAGCTGTTTGCGGCGCAGGGATATGATTCGGTCAGCGTGGGTGAGATCGCAAAGGCGGTGGGGATCAAGGCGCCCTCACTCTATAACCATTTTGCAGGCAAGCAGGCGATTTTTGACGCCATTGTGGAGGCCACCGCGGCGCAGTACGAGGCGGATACCGACAAGATCGACATCCACGTACAGAACGCCGCACAGGATGTCCCCGTGTTCACGGAGATCTCAGAGGAGGCGCTCTTTGAAAAAGTCCGGCAGATCTTTGATTACTCGCTCCACAACGAAGCCATCAGCCGCTTCCGCCGGATGATGACCATCGAGCAGTTTCGCTCCCCGGCGCTGGCGGCGCTGTATTCCCGCCGCTATGTAGAGCGCGTTGTGGCCTACCACGCGGGGATCTTCCGCAGCCTGATCGCCGCCGGTGAGCTGCAGGACAGGGATCCCGAAGCCATGGCATTGCAGTATGTGGCGCCGGTCATCACGCTGATCGGGATCTGTGACCGCCAGCCGGAGCGGGAGGACGAGTGTCTTGAAAAGCTGCGCAGCCATGTGGGGCTTTTTTTCCGCACCTTTCAGGCGAAAAGAGGCGATATAACATGAACCAGACAGGCGAGAAATGGGTCATGTGTCCTCTGTGCGGCGCAAAGACGCAGTGCTGACCGTCGATACCGTGGTCAGATACTGTGTCTTTCAACAGGAAGGATGGTATATGAGATGAAATATTTTTGCAGGGGTACGGCGCTTCTTTTGGCGCTGTGTCTGCTGCTTGCGGGCTGCGGAACGGTAAGCCCCGACCGGGAGCCTGTGCAGGCGCTGCAATGTACGCAGCCTGCCGCCCTCCCGGGGATCCTGCCTGCCGGCGGTACGCAGGCGGTGGTATGCTGGTCGGATTATGAGCAGGATCGCACAACCATGCAGATAGTCGATATGGCCGCCGATGCCGTTGACAGTGAACGTATTCTGGACGGCGCGTGGGAACTGGCGGATCAGATCTTTTCCGACGGCAGACTGGCTCTTTACAGCCGCGAGACCAATACATGGCGCTTTTTGAGCGCCTCTCTGGCCGACCTCGGCACCATGGAGGCAGAGAATATGGACGGGGTATTCTCTGACGATGCCGCTGCCTATTATTTTCTCAGCGACTACGTGCTCTGCCGCCGGAGCGTGGAGGACGGTGCGTTTGAAAGGGTAGCCCTGTCTCCCGACCTGCGCCTGCTGGACATTGTCGCGTTTGATGCGGCCAGCGGCCGGATGGTGGTGCAGTTTTTCCTGTCTGCCTACAGCAGCGAATGCGGTACCGCGATCCTTGATATGACCACCGGGCAATGCACCATGCTGCAGAAGGAGCGCTATCAGGCGGCTTTCTCCGGCGAGGGCATCTGCCTGTTGTCATTTGACGCCGACGTTATGGGCTATACTGCCCTGTATGGCAGCGGCGACAGCTTTTTCTCTGCTGATGCCGGTATTTTTCGCGGTGCTGGTACCAGCGATCTGTATGCCATTTCCGGCACGTCTTATCTGATGGGTGTTGGCGATGGGGGCTCGATACTGTATCACATGGGTGAGCAGATCACGGCCTGTCCGCTGACAGACTGCGGCATGGCCGGTGAGATGTATGCCGTGCACTTTCTCCCTGACGCCGGGGTATTGGCAGGCGCCGTCTATGCCGACGGCGGGTGCCGGCTCTATGTGATGGATCCCGCACAGCTGCCCTTCAGCGCAGTGGCGGATGCCGCACCGGCAGATTCTCCGCTTGCTGTGGATGACACGCTGGCGCAGACCTATTGGGCGGAAAATGCCGGTGTGCCTGTGGCGGAGAGCTTACAGGAGGCGCGGCAGTATGCCGATACGCTGGAGACAAGATACGGTGTGCGCATCCTGCTGTCCTCCCAGTGCAGTGACGCGGCGGCGCTCTGTGACCGCGCCATCACCCTGACGGACACCATGGGCACGGATGAGGAGCTGGGCGCGGTCAATACGGCGCTGGACGTGCTGGCGCGGATCCTGACCCTGTACCCGGATGGCTTTCTGGCGCAGTTCCAAAACAGCATGGGGGAGGGCGGTATCCGCTTCCTGCTGGTGGAAGCCATCGCCAGTGACTACGGCGCAGTGGGCTGTACCTACGAAAACGGGGAGTGGCAGAACATTGCGCTGGACGTCCGTATGGCGGACAGTCTGGACAGCATCATCTGCCACGAGATCTGGCACGCCACGGAGAACCATATCCTCTCGCAGGACTACGCGGCATTCCTGCCGGATGACTGGGACGCCCTGAATCCCGCCGGTTTCTCCTATTATCAGGACGCCACCAAAATCGACGCGGCACAGAAGTGGACGCTGTACAGCGGCAGCCTTGCGGACGTATGCTTCGTGGACAGCTACGCCTGTGTGGATCAGCGGGAGGATCGTGCCCGCATCATGGAATACTTCATGGTGCATGAAGACGAGGCAAAGCTGTTGATCCAGTCGCCGGTGATCCGGCAGAAACTGCAGTGGATGTGCAGCGCCGTCCGCAGCAGTTTCGACACTGCCGGCTGGGGCGCCGTCCGCTGGGAATCCCTGTTATAATCTGCAGGGCATGAGGTATATGAAAAATGAAACTCTATTTCGGAAACACCGTAACGACGGTCACAACGCTGATGCTTCTTACGTTGTTGGGTTTTATCGGCTATTCTGTCTGCAGCCATGCCCGCATCCTGTACTGGGGACGCAGAAGCGCCATCCTGCTGCTCTTCGGCTTGGTGGTCTGCTGCTTTGCCGCGGCACGGGATGGACTGGACAAGACGATCCAGAGTGCCATTGACGGCAGCTGTGCCCCCGGCCTTTTCCCTCTGGTCAGCGTTCCCACCATTGTCGGCTGCATCGGCGCACTTCTCATCATCACGGCCGCTGTTGCCACGCCCATCGCAAGATCTCAGCATATGCGGGAGATCTGGTTTTATGTCATGTCCGGCGGCACAGTGCTGAAGATCGTGACGATGGAAGCCGCCAGGCTGATTTGAGAGATCCACAAATTGAAATATAAGATTCTGAAAATGAAAAGGAGAAATTTTTGAAACTGTCTGTATTGTTACTGGAGTGTGTGGCCTGACCGGGAGGTCTGGTAAATACATCACACGCCATGCCTCCCGGAGAGACGGCAATGTATCTTCAGGAGGAACTGCTATGAACCGTGAAAATAAACGGAAAACCTTTGAAAAGAACTACTACAAGACCCATGCCTGCAGTGACAGCTTTACCTGCAAGGTCTGCGGCAGGCTATGTACCCCGCAGAACGCCGGCAGCGACCACCGCAACCACTGCCCCAACTGTCTCACCAGCCTCCATGTGGATCTGGAGCCGGGTGACCGGGCGGCTGACTGCGGCGGCGTCATGGAGCCGGTGGCGGTATGGGTGCGCCGGGGCGGCGAGTGGGCCATCATCCACCGCTGCAAGCGCTGCGGCGCGCTCAGCTCCAACCGCGTGGCGGCGGACGACAATCCCATGAAGCTCATGAGCATCGCCATGAAGTCACTGTGTCTGCCGCCGTTTCCGCTGGATCGTATCCGGGAGATGACGGCGCTGATGGGCGGCGACGGTGTATTCCCGGAGGATATGGGCTGATGCGGGGACGCCGGCGGGAAGCGGCTGATCAAGCCGCCACCTGAACAGGCACACGGGATATTCCCGTGTGCCTGTTTTTTATACAAAAAGGCGCGCTGTGGGGAAGAGATGGCACTTTCCCTTATATCACGCTGGACACGACGGTGTGACAATGGTATAATGTATCTGGATAACCGGCGGGAGCCTGTCTCTTTGCTGGTCAATGACGGTCTCCGCAGAAGCTATGATATGGCGCCGCCGCACAGGGAACGGTATTTCAGAGGGTGGCGGTGCGGGAAACCGATTCTATGAAAAGAGAAAAGGAGAACAGAAATGGGACTGATCAAAGCAGCACTGGGCAGCGTGGGCGGCGTGATGGCCGACCAGTGGAAGGAATATTTCTATTGTGAAGCTATGCCGGAGAACGTCATGGCTGTCAAGGGCCAGAAGCGCACCTCCAATCGTTCCAGCAATACCAAGGGCAGCGACAACGTGATCTCCAACGGCAGCGTTATCGCGGTGGCCGACGGCCAGTGCATGATGATCGTGGATCAGGGACGCATCATCGAGGTCTGCGCCGTGCCCGGCGAGTTCACCTACGATATGTCCACCGAGCCCTCCCTGTTTACCGGGGAGCTGAAAGGCAGCATCCGCGCCGTCATCGACAATATGACCAACCGCTTCACCTTCGGCGGCGAAGCCCCCAAGGATCAGCGCATCTACTATTTCAACACCAAGGAACTGATCGGCAACAAGTACGGCACGCCGTCTCCCGTGCCCTTCCGTGTGGTGGATCAGCGCGCCGGTATCGACATCGATGTGGGTATCCGCTGCTTCGGCGAGTACAGCTACCGTATCACCAACCCGGTGCTGTTCTACACCAACGTCTGCGGCAATGTGGGCGAGGCCTACACCCGCGACAAGCTGGACAGCCAGCTCAAGACTGAGCTGCTGACGGCGCTCCAGCCCGCTTTTGCCAAGATCGGTGAGAACGGTATCCGCTATTCTCAGCTGCCCGGCCACACCATGGAGCTGGCCGACGCGCTGAACGAGGTACTCAGCAAGAAGTGGCGCGATCTCCGGGGCATCGAGATCGTGTCCTGCGGCGTGTCCAGTGTGACCGCCGACGAAGAGGATGAGAAGATGCTCAAGGAGCTGCAGCGGAACGCGGCTTTCATGGATCCCACCCGTGCGGCGGCACACCTCGTTGGCTCTCAGGGCGACGCTATGAAGATGGCAGCCAGCAATCAGGGCGGCGCGGCCATGGCCTTCATGGGCATGAACATGGCTGGTCAGGCGGGCGGCATGAACGCCCAGAACCTGTATGCCATGGGTCAGCAGCAGGCGGCGCAGCCCGCGGCAGGCGGCTGGACGTGCTCCTGCGGTCACAGCGGCAATACCGGCAAGTTCTGCGCCGAATGCGGCCAGCCCAAGCCCGCTCCTGCCGGTGAGTGGAAGTGCGCCTGCGGCGCGGTGAACACCGGCAAATTCTGCGCCGAGTGCGGTCAGCCCAAGCCCGCCGGGGAGTGGACGTGCAGCTGCGGCAGCGTCAACAAGGGCAAGTTCTGCGCCAATTGCGGCAATCCCCGACCCTGAGGTGCGTGACGACATCGGAGAAGTGAGGAGAAAACTATGCAGTATGTAGATTATTACGACTACTATTACGAGTATACGACCCCGATCTACTACAACCCTGTGGCCAGTATCGGCTCTCTGGCGCTGAGCGTACTTCTGATCGTGGCCATGTGGATGATTTTCAAAAAGGCCGGCAAGCCCGGCTGGGCTGCCATTGTGCCTTTCTACAACATCTATGTGCTGTACGAGATCACCTGGGGCAGCGGCTGGCGGTTCCTGATGCTGCTGATCCCCATCTATAACATCATTCTGGGCATACAGACCCAGGTCAAGCTGGCGAAGGCTTTTGGCAAGAGCGGCGGCTTCGCCGTGGGACTGATCTTCCTGCCCTATGTGTTCAACCCCATTCTGGGCTTCGACGACGCTGCCTATCTGGGTGTGCCCGGTAAGGGCGGCGACTATCAGCAGCCGTCCCGGGAGGGCTATGCGCCTGACAGCGGCTGCCGGCAGCCCCGGCAGGAGCCTGAGTTCCGCGTGACCAGCTGCCCCTACTGCGGTGCAAGGGTCAACGGCGGCAAGTTCTGCGAGAACTGCGGCAGGCAGCTGTAAAGCAAAGACTTTCGGAAACATAGAGAATACGGGAGGAGAGCAATGGCATCACAGATCACCAACTATAAATGCCCGGCCTGTACCGGACCGCTGCACTTCGTAGGCGCGTCCGGCAAGCTGGAGTGTGATTTCTGCGGCGGCAAATACGACGTGGCGGAGATCGAGGCACTGTACGCCGACAAGGAAGCCAAGGCCGTGGAGGCCACGGAGCAGGCCAACGCCAAGGCGGAGCAAAACCGTCAGAAACTGGAGGATATGGAGGCGCAGGGCTGGGACACCTCATCCCTGAACAGCGACTGGGGCGCGGAGGCAAACGGCATGAAGGCCTACAACTGCCCCTCCTGCGGCGCAGAGCTGATCTGTGACGCGTCCACCGCCGCCACTTCCTGCCCTTACTGCGGCAACCCCACCGTGGTGCCGGGACAGTTCAGCGGCGCGCTGAAGCCCGATTACGTCCTGCCTTTCAAGCTCAGCAAGGAGGACGCGGTGGCGGCGCTGAAAAAGCACTACAAGGGCAAGCCCTTCCTGCCCAAGGCCTTCACCAAGAGCAACCATATCGAGAAGATCCAGGGCGTCTACGTCCCCTTCTGGATGTTTGACGGCCGGGCGCAGGGCACTGTGGAGTACGAGGGCCTGATCTCCCACGTCCACACGGAGGGCGACTATGAAGTCACCACCACCGAACACTACGATGTGCGCCGCGGCGGTACCATCTCCTTTGAGAAGGTGCCGGTGGACGCCTCCAGCAAGATGCCCGACGACCACATGGACTCCATCGAGCCGTACAACTACGCCGACCTGACGCCCTTTTCCACCGCTTATCTGCCGGGCTTCCTGGCGGATAAGTACGATGTGTCTGTGGCGGACAGCCAGGAGCGGGCGGATACCCGCTGCACCGCCACACTGGAGGCGGCGCTGCGCCGCACGGCGGATCAGTACGACACCTGCGTCCCCGTGCAGCAGGACATCCGTCTGAAGCGGGGCAAGGTACACTATGCCCTGCTGCCGGTGTGGATGCTCCACACCAAGTGGAACGGCAAGGACTTCCTGTTCGCCATGAACGGCCAGACCGGCAAGCTGGTGGGCGACCTGCCCACGGATATGGGCAAGTTCTGGGCCACGTTTGCGGCCATCGCCGCGCCGGTGACGGCGCTGGCGGCGCTGCTGATGTGGCTGGCGTAAAAGGGGAGGGGAAAACGATGAAACAGAGATTTGTGGCCCTTCTTCTGGCGCTGCTGGCGGCGCTGACGCTGACCGTGCCCGCGTGGGCGGAGCAGCAGAGCGGCGATCCCTTCGTTTACGACACGGTGGGACTGCTGTCGGACGGGGACTGCGCCTATCTGGAGCAGACGGCGGACGCCATCTCGTGGCAGTACCGGTGCGCGGTGTATATCGTCACCGTGGACGATTACGGGCAGTACGGCGATGATGCATATGAGGCGGCGGCCAATATCTACAACGGCCAGGACTTCGGCATCGGCGCGGAGCGCAGCGGCATCCTGCTGCTTCTCAGCATGTGGGACCGCAGCTACGCCCTGTACGTCCGGGACGGCTACGCCAAGAGCATGGTGGGCAATTACGCCCAGGAGCAGCTGGAGAACAGCTTCCTGCCCTATTTCAGCAGCGATGACTGGTACGGCGGCCTCCGCGCCTATCTGACCACCTGCAGCGACGATATGGCGCTGGCGGATATGGGCCAGCCGGTGAAGCGGCCGGTGACCAAGGTGCTCCTGCCCGCCCTGCTGGTGGGCTGCGGCGTGTCGCTGCTGGTGTGCCTGCTGCTGAAGGCCAAGATGAAGTCCGTCCGCAAGGGCGCGGAGGCGGATGTCTACGTCACCGCCGACGGCCTTGACCTGACGGAGCGGTACGACCGCTATACTCACACCACCGAG
>CAKTMQ010000046.1 GCA_934573945.1 uncultured Oscillospiraceae bacterium
GGTGGCTGGCGCCAACATCGCCGGCTTCAAGAAGGTCGCCGAGGCTATGATGGAGCAGGGCTGCTTCTAAGCCGAACCTCCATTCTGCCAAACAACACACATAAAAAAGGTTCCGGAGCATTCGCTCCGGAACCTTTTTTGCAAGAAGAAAGCCACCGCCGGTGCGGTGACTTTCTTCTTGTCCGCTCCCTGCAGCGTGCCGTGCGCCGCTGCAGGGAGGTTTGTCAATTTTCCCGGGGAATAAACAGCAGGTTTTCGTCCACCTGAATGTCGATACCGTTCACCTGCCCGTTGGCGGTGTACTGCCACATATCGAAGCGGTAGTAGAAATCCGGGTAGTTGTTGTAATCCGCCACCCACAGGGAATAGTCCGCCAGCCGGCTCAGGTCGTAGTGATAATAGCCCTGCTGACGGTTAATGTACACACCGGCCTGGTAGCCCGCCGCCTGAATGGTCTGGCAGAAAGCCACGGCGCTGTCGGTGAGGTTGGCGTAGTCATAGGTGCGGGTGCGGGAATCCTCCGCAAAGATAGGCTCCCAGTCGTAATAGACCGGCAGCTCCAGCGTCCGCCCGGCCAGCTGCTCCAGCACGTACCGGGCTTCCGCCTCACCCTCCTCCGCTGTCAGTGCCTGAGAGAAGAAGTAGGCGCCCACATCCAGCCCGGCATCGTGAGCCCCATCCAGATGCTGACCGAACAGCCCATCGGGCTGCAGGGCGCCCTTGCTGCCGTAGCCCCGATAACCCAGCCGGACAACGGCGAACTCGATGCCGTCCGCTGCCGCCTGCTGCCAGTCCACGTTTTTCTGGAACACCGACAGATCGATGCCCCGCCGGACGGTGAACGCATCCCCCTGATAATAGGGACGGCCATACAGCGTAACGAACTGCCAGCGCCGCAGAGGATTGACGGCGAAGTTGTCGTGGGGCGTCAGCCACACCATGTTGGCCCCGTCGTTGACATAGACCTGCCCCGCGTGGGGATCCGGCTCCTGCGGCTGTGCCGCCGGACGCAGGGAGCGGAGCACCACCGTCAGGAGCAGCGCGGCAGCGCCCAGCGCCAGCGCAGTGGCCAGCAGCAGCGGCAGACGGCTGCGCCGCCGTTTCAGTCTCCGGCGGCTCATAGGGCATCTTCCGCCGTCAGGCGCGCCATCAGTTCATTGGCAAATGCCCGGGCGCGCTCGGCCTTCTCCGCGTCCATGAAGGGTGTCTGATAGTTCAGATGCCGCTCACCGTACAGCCCCAGCCACCGCAGATGGGCGTGCTTGCAGGTGCGGCGCACTCCCATCTCCCAGATGTCCGCGCCACGCTCCACCGGATAGCCGCTGGTGGTGATCACCGCCAGCGCCTTTCCCTCCCACAGGGAAGGCCCCCGCTCGTCGCCATAGTACTTGCACAGCGCATAGATGCACCGATCCATGGCCGCTTTCAGCGGCGCGGTGCAGTACCAGTTGTAGATAGGGCTGGCCAGCAGCACCAGATCGCAGGCCAGAATATCCTCAAAAACAGCCGTCATGTCGTCGTCGATCACACAGCCGGGCGACGTCCAGTCCCACTGACAGCCGCGGCAGGCCATGCAGGGATGGATGGCCTCATCGTACAGCGAGTGTACCACAGCGGTGTTGCCCGCCTGCCGCCATGCCGCCAGAAACTCCGTCAGCAGGGCGCGGGTATTGCTCTGCGCTCCACGGGGGGAGGCAAACAGCACACAGCAGTTCATCGTCTTGTCTCCTCTGTCACAGTTTTTCAAACAGATGCACGTCAAAAGCGGCGGTGGTGGTCAGGGTATCCAGCGCCGCCAGCCGCTCCTTGCCTGCCCGAGGTGTTTTCCAGCAGTAGGGCGTCATACCGAACAGCGCCTGAATGTCCTCCCGGCAGGTAAGGGTGATGACCTGCGCCGCGTGCTCGATGGTCACATAGCGGAAGCCCTCATAGGGTGTTTCGCCGGTCTCGTTGCGGTAGGGCTGGTCGTAGAGCACCTGCTTCATCTCCCACAGGTGCTCCGCCGCCGGCACCACGTAGAGAAAGTACCCGCCCGGCCGCAGCACGCGGCGAAACTCCTCAATGGCCAGCGGCGAGAAGCAGTCCAGCAGCACGTCGATGCTGCTGTCGGGGACGGGGAGGTGATACACGCTGGCCACCGCCAGCTCCGCCTGCCGCACCCGTTTGGCGGCGCGGCGCACCATGTCCTTGGAAATATCCACACCAGCCACCCGGGGCGACAGCCCCGCCTCCGCCAGCGTCTCGTACAGCGCGGCGGTGTAGTATCCCTCGCCGCATCCGGCGTCCAGCACCGAAGTCCGGGACGGCGCACAGCGGCATACCATCCGGCACAGCGTCTGCCGTAAGAAGTTGTAGTATCCCCGGTCAAGGAAGGCGCTGCGCGCCTGGGTCATGGCCTTGTCGTCGCCGGGCGACCTGGAGTGCTTTCGGTTGGCGGGCAGCAGATAGGTATAGCCCTCCCGGGCGATGTCATGGCAGTGGCCGCTGCCGCAGCGGTAGGAGTGCTCACCGCGTACAAGGGGCTGTCCGCAGATGGGACAGCAGAAAAGACTGCTCATTGCTCCGTCTCCGATACGGTCACATCATGGATCCACACCGGCTTGCGGCAGCGGATCATGCACAGCGGCACCTTCAGCAGGCTCTCCGACTGGATGGCAGCAGCCACCAGCCAGTAGTTGCTGCCGTCGCCCAGTACCAGTGCCAGCAGCGCTGTCAGCGGCAGCGCCAGCAGCCATTGGGGACACAGATCCAGCGCCGCCGACCACACCACATCGCCGCCGGCGCGCAGTACACCGGTAACGGCACTGATGGAATAGGCGTGGAGGGGAATAGAGGCGAAAGAGGTGACGGCCAGCGCTGTGGCGATCTTCGCCGGCAGGCCGTAAAGCTCAAAAAGGGGAAAGATATAGGGCTGGAACACCAGCGGCACCAGCGCCAGTGCCAGCACTGCGATGGCGGTGCCCAGCAGCACGGTGAACTGCAGCAGGCTGCGGCTCAGGGACATGACCTCCTCCTTGCTCTGTCCTTCGCCGATGGCGGTGCCCACCATGACGGCGGTGGCGGCGCCCAGACCGAAGCAGACCACCAGAAACAGCCTGCCCAGATTGCCGGTGACGCCGTAGGCCGCCAGAAAGTCCACAGAGATGGCGGTATAGCCGATGATGACCGTCAGCAGACTGTTGCCCAGTCCCCAGGCCGTCTCGTTGAGGATCACCGGCCAGGAGTAGCGGATGAACCGCCTGGTCATCTCCCAGCCGGGACGGCAGAAGGCGCCCAGATGCAGCGGCAGCCTTTTGCTGCGCAGCGCGCAGAACAGGGAGATGAGGAACTCCGCGACACGGGCACACAGCGTGGCGATGGCTGCACCCTGGATCCCCAGCATGGGAAAGCCCAGATTGCCGTAGATCAGCAGGTAGTTCAGACCGGTGTTCAGCACCGTGGAGAAGGCGAACAGCTTCAGGCCGAAGCTGGGGTTTTCCACGCTGCGCTGCGCGCTGACGTAGATGGACGAGAGCATATTGAACACGTAGGAAAAGCCGATGATCTGCAGATAGGGTGCGCCCAGCACCGAGAGGTGGTGTTTGTTGGACAGCAGATCCATGATCTCCACCGGCCACAGCCACAGCACTACCGCCAGCAGCACCGACAGTCCGGTGCCGATGAAGGAGGCCACGCCGATGGCGCGGCTGATGTTCACCGTGTCCTGCTTACCCCAGTACTGGCTGGCCAGAATGCCCAGACCACTCTGGATGCCGAACACGATGGAGATCAGCAGGAACACCGGCACATTGGCGGTGGTCACCGCCGCCATGGCGTCGTTGCCCAGACGGCTGACCATGAAGGTGTCGATCAGGCCCAGGGAAAAGGTGATGAGATTTTGCAGCGCGATGGGCGCCGTCAGGCGGAAGAGCCGCTGATAGAAAGAGCGGGGGCGTTTGAGTTCTCGAAACATGATGTACCTCACAGCATGGGAAATCGTGTATTTTTGTGACGCAGCAGCGCCTCATACAGGGTGTCGATGTCGTCGGTGGTGGTCTCGGGGCCGAAGCTGACGCGCAGCACACCGGCGGCGGTGCGCTTGTCCAGCCCCAGCGCCGTCACCACATGGCTCAGCTTGCCACGGTGACAGGCGCTGCCGGCGGACAGGCAGATGCCCTGTGCCCCCAGATCCGTCACCACATTGGCGCTGGGGTAGCCCACCAGCGATACCATCAGGATATGGGGCGCCTCGCCCTGTCCCACCGTCGTCACGCCGTCGATGGACAGCAGCCGTTCCCGGCAGTAGGCGCGGATGTCCGCCATGTGCGCCAGCTTCCGGGGCAGCTCCTCGCTGCGCAGCTGCACGGCCTTGGCAAAACCGGCGATCTGGGCAGTGGCCTCGGTGCCGGAACGGCTGCCGTTCTCCTGTCCGCCGCCGTGGAGCAGGGGACGGATATTGCGCGGCGCGTCGCCCACATACAGGGCGCCGATGCCCTTGGGACCACCGATCTTGTGGGCGGACAGGCTCATCAGATCCACGCCCAGCGTCCGGGGATCGCAGGGTACCTTCAAAAAGCCCTGCACCGCGTCGGTGTGCAGCAGAGCGCGGCTGCCCCGCGCCTGCAGCAGGCGGCTGATGTCCTGCAGCGGGAACAGGCAGCCTGTCTCGTTGTTCACCAGCATCACGCTGACCACGGCGGTGTCCTCCCGCAGCGCGCCGCCCACCTGGTCGGCGGTGATGCGGCCGGTCTTGTCGGGCTTGAGATAGGTCACCTCATACCCCTCCTGCTCCAGTGCGCGGCAGGTCTCCAGTATGGCGCTGTGCTCCACGGTGGTGGTGATGATGTGCCGCCCCACGTGGCGGTTGTGCCACACGGCGGCGCGCAGCGCCCAGTTGTCGCTCTCGGTGCCGCAGGAGGTAAAGTGCAGCTGTTCCGGCCGGCAGCCCACCGCCCCGGCGATCACGCCCCGGCACTGTTCCACCAGCTTCTTTGCCTCCTGCCCCATGGGGTACTGGGAGGAGGGATTGCCGTACTGCTCCGTCAGCACGCGGTACATCTCGTCGGCCACCGCCTGCGGTACAGGCGTGGTGGCGGCATGATCCAGATAAATCATGACTCGTTCCTCCCTATTTTCAGCCTGTCGGGACTTGTCAGACCCGGCAGAATCAAGTATAATACGGTCATATTGATCACCGGCGGCTCCCATACCATGTCCGCCGCCGTAATTTTGAATTATACCGCATAAAAAAGGAAAGTGCAAGATGCGCGTTGCGATTTACACCCTTGGCTGCAAGGTGAACCAATACGAAACACAGGCCATGGAGCAGGAGCTGACCCGGCGGGGACATACGCTGGTGCCCTTTGAGGAGCAGGCGGATGCCTACATCGTCAACACCTGCTCTGTCACGGCTGTCAGCGACAAGAAGTCCCGCCAGATGATCCGCCGCTGCCGCAAGCTGAACGACCGGGCAGTGGTGGCCGCCTGCGGCTGCTACGTCCAGACCCATCCCGACGAGGCGGCGGGGCTGGAGCTTGATCTCATCGCCGGAACAGGCGACAGGATGACGTTTCTGGATCTGCTGGAGCAGGCCGCCCGGGAAAAGGAGCCTGTAACGCTGCTGGACGACGCCCTGCGCCGCCGGGAGTTTGAGGTGCTGTCCGCCGGCGGCATGGCGGAGCGTACCCGCGCCATGCTGAAGATCGAGGACGGTTGTGTGAATTTCTGCACCTACTGCATCATACCCTATGCCCGTGGGCCGGTGCGGTCGCTGCCGCTGGAGACCGCCGCGGCGCAGACGGCGCAGCTGCGGCAGGAGGGCTACCGGGAGCTGGTGCTCACCGGCATCGAGATCTCCAGCTGGGGGCACGACCGCCGGGACGGCAAGACCCTCATCGACCTGCTGGAGGCGGTGTCCGCCGCCGCGGGGGAGATGCGGCTGCGGCTGGGCAGTCTGGAGCCCCGCACCATCACGGAGGACTTCTGCCGCCGGGCGTCGGCGCTGCCCAACCTGTGTCCTCACTTTCACCTGTCGCTTCAGTCCGGCTGTGACGATACCCTGCGGCGAATGAATCGGCGGTACGATACGGCGCGGTTCTACGAGTCGGTGACGCTGCTGCGGCAGTACTTCGACCACCCGGCCATTACCACCGACCTGATCACCGGCTTCCCCGGTGAGACGGAGGAGGAGTTCAGCCAGACACTGGCGTTCATTCAGCGGTGCGGCTTTGCCGCCATGCATATTTTCCCCTATTCCATCCGACCCGGCACAAAGGCGGCGGCCATGCCCCAGCTGACGGCGGCGGTGAAGGAGGAGCGGGCAGCCCGGGCGGCACAGGCGGCGGCGGTTATGCACCAGCAGTATCTGGACGGCTGTGTGGGCAAAACCTATCCGGTGCTGTTCGAGCAGGAGAAGGATGGTGTTTACACCGGCCATGCGCCCAATTATATGGAGGTGGCGGCGGATGGCCGCGGCCTTCACAATCAGGTGCGGGATGTGACCATCACCGCCAGTAAAGGAGGACGCCTATGGGGCGAGATACAGTAAAACAGGCAAAGCACCACTTTTTTGCCTATATCAGCCGTATGCGGTTCATCAACCGCTGGGCGCTGATGCGCAACAGCTACACCGAGAACATCCAGGAGCACAGCCATATGACGGCGGTGCTGGCGCACGCGCTGGCGGTGATCCGCAATCAGTTTTTTAACGGCTGTGTGGACGAGGGACAGGTGGCGGTGGCGGCGCTGTACCATGACGCCGGGGAGATCCTCACCGGCGATATGCCCACCCCCATCAAGTACTACAACCCCGCCATCCGGGATGCCTACCGGCAGGTGGAGGAGGTGGCGCAGGAGAAGCTGTTGGACACGCTGCCGGACGCGCTGCGCCCCACCTACAGCGCGGCGCTGGCGCCTGCCGCCACGGAGATCTGCCAGCTGGTAAAGGCCGCCGACAAGCTCAGCGCCTACATCAAGTGTCTGGAGGAGCTGAAGTCGGGCAACGCGGAATTCCGGCAGGCGGCAGAGCAGACCCGCTATGCGCTGGATGACATGAACCTGCCGGAGGTGACCTATTTTCTGGAGAACTTCCTGCCCTCCTTCCGGCTGACGCTGGACGAGTTGGAGTAAAGAGGGTACATAACGGCGCGATCCACCCGCATAAGGGTACGTTTTCCCCCAATAACGGTATGCTTTTCCCCCAATAACGGTATGCTTTTCCCCCAATAACGGTATGCTTTTTCCCCAATAACGGTATGCTTTTTCCCCAATAACGGTATGCTTTTTCCCCAATAAGAACATGCTTTTTCCCCAATAAGAACATGCTTTTTCCCCAATAAGAACATGGTTTTTCCCCAATAAGAACATGGTTTTTCCCCGATAAAGGTATGGTTTTTACCCCATAAATGTATGCAGGCACCCGGCATGAATTTTTCATGCCGGGTGCCTGTTGTTGTCGGGGAGAGTGCCGCGGGGAAGGAGAACACCGTTGCGGAAGCGCAGCGGAGGGGAGAGGAAAGACACCGGTGCGGAAGTGATCTTCCGCACCGGGTATGCGCTTATTTCTCATTTTTGTGCTTTTCCAGCGCTTTTTGCCCGGCCTGATAGAGACTGCCGGCGGTCTCCTTCAGCGTCACCGCCGTCTCCTTCAGGCCTGTGCCTGCCGTGCGCAGTACCTCGTCCTTCACAGCGGTCATCAGCCGGTGCAGCGCCTCGGAGACGATGCCCTTGTGCTTTTCGTCGGCGGCCAGACGACGCAGCAGCTCTTTGTCGCCGCCGTTCTGCCGTAGCTCCTCCAGCGACCGTAGCTTGCCGCCCTGGGTGAAGATGTCGAACAGCGCCTCGGAGAACTCCTCCCGCTCCTGTTGGGACAGGGAGGACAGCCACTCCCGCAGCACGTCGTCAGACAGCTTGCCCAGCTCCGAGCGCTGCGGCAGATAGATAAAGTGATTGCCCTCCACGCACCATGTAAGCGGCTCGTGCTGCATTACGGCGTGGCTGATGCTGGCCACCACGGTGTATTTCTCCGTGGGCTCCAGCAGGACGCCGACGATGGAGGAGGCGGGGATATAGGTGTGGAGCCGGTCGGCGATGCGCCGGTAGGCGGGGGTATCCGTCACCGCCTGACGGAAGCCAGGGCCGTCGTTGTTGTAGGCGGCCAGCAGGCGCTGCTGCAGTTCCTCGGGGATGTGCAGCGCGGCGTAGGCCGCCAGATTGCCGCCCTTGGAGTGACCGCCGATCCGCAGCGGCAGATCGGGGCAGCGGCCGGCCATGTCCTCCACATAGGCCGCCGCACCTACCTGTGCCGGCACCGCGTCCATAAAGCTGAGGTTCAGGTTTTCCTTCCAGCCGATCAGCGACAGGTCGGTGCCCATGAAGGCACAGAACAGGGTGCCGTCCGGCACCAGAAAGGACAGGGCGTCCAGCTGCATCTCTTTGGTCTCGTCACGGATCGACTCATAGCCGAACATACGCACCTGCCCGAAGCGGGAGGACGATGCCGCCAGACGCATCAGCGGAATGTAGTCGTTGGGGGACAGTCCCTGCTGCTCGTCCTCCGGCGTCATCTCCGCCACGATCTCACCCAGCAAGGCAGCCTGTTGGGGATCCCGGCTGCGCAGCCGGTCAAAGCGGCGGAAGTTCAGATAGGCGATGATGCACAGAATCAGGTTGTCCACCTCGTTGAAGGTATCCTGCGCGAAGGTCAAATCGCCCCGCCAGCGCAGATAATCGAATACGGTGGTCTCAATGACTTTCTCGTTCTTTTCCACAGTGTGTACCATCCTTTCCCTTGGTGGTGGCAGTATACCATATTTTTTCCCGCCGCGCAACGCCGGATACAGTGAAAAAACGGCTGTTATTCCGGGGAGCGCCGCAAGGTGCTCGCTTCGCGGCGCGAACTGGCTCGCAATGACAGACTTTGATCTGCGGGCTGACTCACAATGGCAAACTTTTTTGACAGCCGCAACAGGTGTCGGACGGGCTTTTTCCGGTGATTTTCCGGCGTGCGGGCGGCCACCGAAAAAGACGGGGATTTTTTACGATTTTTATTGACATTTCACCCCTTTTTATATATAGTTAACTTGCCAAATTTCAAAGAAAAATACAGACCCGCGCAGGGGTCGAACGGTGAGTACAGAGAGAAGAGGCGAAATCCTATTTTATTTATGAACGGGGGAGGATAAATGTCCAAAGAGTTGATTCGCCTGCGGGATCTCTGCATGGCGTTTGACGACGAGCTGGTTCTCGACAACATCAATCTTTACATCAACGATTCCGAATTCCTCACACTGCTTGGCCCCAGCGGCTGCGGCAAGACCACGACGCTGCGGATCATCGGCGGGTTTACTACGCCCACATCCGGTGACGTGACCTTTGACGGTGTGAGGGTTAATGACGTTCCGCCGCATAAGCGGCAGATCAACACGGTGTTCCAGAAGTATGCCCTGTTTCCCCACCTGGATGTGTTTGAAAACATCGCCTTTGGCCTGCGCATTGCCAAGGTGCCCCAGGCGGAGGTGGAGCAGCGGGTGACGGAGATGCTGGAGGTGGTGTCGCTCAAGGGCTTTGAGCAGCGCCGCATCGATCAGCTCTCCGGCGGTCAGCAGCAGCGTGTGGCCATCGCCCGGGCGCTGGTGAACCGGCCGAAGGTGCTGCTGCTGGACGAGCCGCTGGGAGCACTGGATCTGCGGCTGCGCAAGGATATGCAGAATGAGCTGAAGCGTATCCAGCAGCAGATGGGCATTACGTTCATCTACGTGACCCACGACCAGGAGGAGGCGCTGACCATGTCCGATACCGTGGTGGTGATGGACAAGGGCCGCATCCAGCAGATCGGAACGCCCGAAGATATATATAACGAGCCGAAAAACGCCTTTGTGGCGGACTTTATCGGCGAGAGCAACATCCTCAACGGCACCATGGTGCGGGACAAGGTCGTAAAAATGTACGGCAAGGAGTTCTCCTGCGTGGACGGCGGCTTTGCCGAAAACGAGCCGGTGGACGTGGTCATCCGCCCCGAGGACATCGACATCGTCCCTGTGGAGCAGGGACAGCTGGTGGGCACGGTGACCAACGTGACCTTCAAGGGGATGCAGTACGACATCATTGTGGATTTCCGGGGCTTCAAATGGCTGATCCAGACCACCGACCACTCGCCGGTGGGCGCACGCATCGGCGTGAAGATCGATCCCGAGGGCTTCCACATCATGAAGAAGAGTGAATACTCCGGACTGTTCGGCGATTACTCCTCCTATTCCGAGGAGTATGAGGAATTGGCGGACGCCAGCGCGGAGCTGGAAGAGGAGGAGAGCGAGGATGAAGAATAAGCTCTCCCGTTTCGCCGTGCCCTATGTGGTATGGATGGCCATTTTTGTGGTGGCGCCCATTATCATCATGGTCATCTACGCCTTTTCCGACGGCGACGGCGGCGCCACACTGAATAATTTTGTGCAGATGGGCGGGTATACCGCCGTGTTCGGGCGCTCCTTCAAGCTGGCGCTGATCGCTACGGCTATCTGCCTGCTGATCGGCTATCCTGTGTCCTATTTCATGAGCCGGGAGGGCGCCTCCTTCCAGCGGACGGCCATGGTGCTGATCATGCTGCCCATGTGGATGAACTTCCTGCTGCGCACCTACTCGTGGATGACCATTCTGGAGAACAACGGCCTTTTGAACCAGCTGTTCCAGAAGCTGGGCAT
>CAKTMQ010000047.1 GCA_934573945.1 uncultured Oscillospiraceae bacterium
TCCACGCTGCTGCGCAGCCTGAACCTGCTGGAGCAGCCCACCTCCGGCGCCATCTATTTTGACGGCGTGGATCTGGCCAGCAAGTCGGTGAACATCGACCAGCACCGCCAGAAGATGGGCATGGTGTTCCAGCACTTCAACCTCTTCCCCCACAAGACGGTGCTGCAGAATATCACCATGGCTCCGGTGACGCTGAAGAAAAAGACGGCGGAAGAGGCCAGGGAACAGGCCATGTCCCTGCTGGAGCGGATCGGACTGGCCGACAAGGCGGACGAGTATCCCAATATGCTCTCCGGCGGCCAGAAGCAGCGTATCGCCATCGTCCGTGCTCTGGCCATGGATCCGGAAGTGATGCTCTTCGATGAGCCCACCTCCGCCCTCGACCCCGAGATGGTGGGCGAGGTGCTGGATCTGATGCGCGATCTGGCCAAGGAAGGCATGACCATGGCCGTGGTGACCCACGAGATGGGCTTTGCCCGCGAGGTGGCTGACCGGGTGGTGTTTATGGCTGACGGCAAGATCCTGGAGGAGGGCTCTCCCGAGGAGCTTTTCGACCATCCCAAGGATCCCCGTCTGCAGGACTTCCTCTCCAAGGTGCTGTAAGCAGGTATCATGAAAACAAGCAGGCTCTTCGCGTTACGCGAAGAGCCTGCTTAACTTATCAAAAAAGGCTGCGCCTTTTTTGATAAACTTAGGATTCGCTCCGACCCGCATTCATTTGCCCACAGAGTGGACAAATGAACACTCTCTCCGCGCAAAGTGTTTTTTGTCACGTACACGCCATGACAAAAAACGATTTAAATAGTTTGCCGCCATGGCGGGCGGCAAACTCTGCGAGGCTTTTTGACAACAAGTTAAAAAGCAGGCTCTTTGCGTTACGCGAAGAGCCTGCTTTTATCAATGATATAGAGCCGTCCTTCAGCTGCGGCCGCGGATCTCGCAGCCGCACTTGGGGCAGGTGATGACGATCTTTCCCTTGCCCACCGGCACGCGGCATACGGTCTTGCAGTTGGGGCAGGTAAAGTATTTGTGATCCCTGTCCGCCCGCTGCTGCCTGCCGCTCTGAAGCTTCCGCTTCACAGGCCACCAGATCTTCCGGAGGAAGGCGGCGTTTTCCGCCCGGCGCTTCTCCAGATTGCGGGAGAAGATGCGGAAGATTGCCCACAGCACCAGTACCGTGGACAGCAGACTGAACAGCCCGTAGGCCACCGTGCTTTTTTTCGCCAGCAGTCCCGCCAGATCCAGCAGCACTGCACCCCAGATCATGCAGAGACCCAGCTGGTCGGCGCCGTTGCGGCCATACATGAAACGACTCAGTCCGCTGCGCAGACGTTGAAAGAAACCCATAACTCCGCCTCGATTTCCTAAGAGTATATCGCATATCTGGACATTGTAATGGAAAAAAGAGAAAAGGTAAAGGGTCTGTGGGTAAAATTCACAAAATGGTTAAAAATTTTGTGAAGAGCGCCGAAGCATAGTCCGCCGCCGTGTACACGGCGGGGAATTTCCGGCCGGGTCGCGGGGATATGCCTTGCCAAAAAAGCGGGAAAATGGTACAATCAACAGGGGTGACGTACCCGCTGCGGAAGCCGTAAGGGACGCCGCTGTGATGATTTCTGGGAAAAGAGGTTTTACCATGTCGATAGAGAAACTGCAGGCGGCCATCCGGGAGAAGCGGACACCGCTGGCGCTGGGACTTGCGCCGGAGATCGGAAAGGTATCTCCCAAGCTGCGGAAGAGCTTTGAGGAGATGTACGGCGCCGGGGTGATGGCCGATGCGGAGGCGCTGCGCTATCACAGCTGTCAGGCGCTGGACGCGGTGCAGGGCAAGCTGCCCGCCGTGGTGCTCAGCGCGGAGCACTATCTGCGCTACGGGATGATGGGCGCGGACGTGCTGAGCAATCTGGTCAGCGCCGCAGCCGCCCGGGAGCTGTACTGCATCGTGGACTGCCGCACCACCCGTCCCCGGCTGTGGCTGGAGAGCGGCATGGCCGGCGACGGCCTGACGGTGATGCCCTATGTGGGCGGCGACTGCGTGGCGGAGGCTACCGACAAGGCCATGTTTGCCGTAGTGCGCACCGCCAATGAGAGCTCCGGCGAGGTGCAGAGCCTGATCGCCGGCGACAGACCGCTGTACGCGGCGCTGGCGCAGCAGATGGCGCGGCGCGGCGCGGCGCTGGTGGTGGAGACAGGCTACAGTCTGGACATCAAAGAGGTGCGCCGCCGGGCGGGCGACGCCTTCATGCTGCTGCCTTACTGCGACGGGCAGAACGCCCTGCCCGCCTTTGACGATCTGGGGCACGGCGCCATGGTGGTGGATTATCAATTGGCCGATGGCGGCGATGTGGACGCTGCCATCCGTGAGATGAAAGTGTGGGTGAACGTACTGTGACAACGGTGTATCTGATCCGCCACGCGGAGGCGGAGGGCAATCTCTACCGCATTGCCCACGGCCAGTACGACGGCCTGATCACAGACCGGGGCTATGAGCAGCTGCGGGTGCTGAAAAAGCGGTTTGACAACGTGCACATCGACGCGGTGTACAGCAGCGACCTGTTCCGGGCGCGTACCACCGCCCGGGCGATCTACGAGCCGAAAGGACTGCCCCTCCAGCTGGAGCCGGCCTTCCGGGAGATCCACATGGGCTGCTGGGAGGGACACCCCTGGCAGGAGCTGAACACCGCCTGCGAGGAGCAGATGTTCTGCTTCAACCGCCGGCTGGACAAGTTCCATGTGGAGGACAGCGAGACGGCGCAGCAGGTGCTGGATCGCTACATCCCCGCTCTGAAGCGGGTGGCGGCGGAGAACGACGGCCGCACCGTGGCCATATTCAGTCACGGCGCGGCGCTGCGGATGGTGCTGGGCACCCTCAACGGCCTGCCGCTGTCGGAGGTGGGGGAGACGCCCCACGGGGACAACACCGCCGTATCCCTGCTGGAGATCGACGGGGATCACATCCGGGTGGTGTATCAGAACGACAACAGCCATCAGGTGGAGGCGGGGCTGTCCACCTTTGCCAAGCAGACCTGGTGGCGGGACAAGCGGATGATGAGCGGCGGCCAGTATTACCGGGAGATGGACGACGCCACCGCCGTCCGCTTCGGCGTGCCGGCGGAGGGCAAGCGCATCGCCGTGTGGTTCGAGGCTCGGGCGGTAGGCGCGCTGACGCTGCTGCCGGACAAGGCCACCGACGCCGGATGGATCGGCTTTTACTATCTGGAGCCCACCATGCGGGGCAGAAATTACGGCATCCCGCCACTGGGGCAGGCGGTGCAGTTCTACCGCGCCCGGGGCATCGACCGGCTGCGGCTCTCCTGCGGTGACGAGCAGGCGCGGGGCTTCTTCGCCCACTACGGGTTCTATCCGCTGGAGGGCAGCGTGATGGAGAAATACATCGGCTATGAGCCGCGGGAGATCGTATGGTAAAGGGAACGGAATTTCTGCCGGTCAGCCGGGACGAGATGATCCGGCGGGGCTGGTATTACTATGATTTTCTGGTGGTGACGGCGGACGGCTATATCGACCATCCCAGCTTCGGCACCGCCATCATCGCCCGGCTGCTGGAGCGGGAGGGCTACCGGGTGGCGGTGCTGGCGCAGCCGGACTGGCACGACGCGGAGGCTTTCCGGGAGATGGGCAGGCCCCGGTACGGCGTGCTCATCGGCGGCGGCAATCTGGACTCCATGGTGGCGCACTACACGGTGGCCAAACGCCGCCGGACGCAGGATCTCTACAGCCCCGGCGGCAGGCTGGGGCTGCGGCCTGACCGCCCCACCATCGTCTACGCCAACCGGGCGCGGGAGGCCTTCCCGGATACACCCATCGTCATCGGCGGGCTGGAGGCGTCGCTGCGGCGGTTTGCCCACTACGACTACTGGGACGACAAGGTGCGCCGCCCCATCCTCTTCGACGCGCCGGCGGATCTGCTGGTGTACGGCATGGGGGAGAGCGCCACGGTGGAGATTGCCCGCCGTCTGGCGGCAAAGACCCCGATAGCGGATATGACCGACGTGCGGGGCACCGCCTGCATCGTCACCGATCCGGCGGTGTGCCGGTATCACGAGGTGACCTGTCCCTCCTTTGAGGAGGTGAGCCGGGACAAGACCGCCTATGCCAAGGCCACCCGCACCCAGTATGAGGAGCACGACCCCATCCGGGGCAAGGCGGTGCTGCAGCAGTGTCAGGGACGATGGCTGCTGGTGAACCCGCCCCAGCGTCCGCTGAACCGGCAGGCGCTGGACGGCATCTACGACCTGCCCTTTACCCGGGAGGTACACCCCATGTACGCCGAGGGGATTCCCGCCATCGAGGAGGTGCGCTTTTCCATCTGCCACAACCGGGGCTGCTTCGGCGGGTGCAATTTCTGCGCGCTGGCTTTCCATCAGGGACGGATGGTCACCTCCCGCAGCATCGAGTCGGTGCTGGCGGAGGCGGAGCTGCTGACCCACGATCCCCGGTTCAAGGGCTATATCCACGATGTGGGCGGCCCCAGCGCCAATTTCCGCCACACCTCCTGCCGTCAGCAGAAGGAGCACGGGATGTGCCGGGGCAAGTCCTGTCTGGCGCCGGAGCCGTGCAAGAATCTGGACGCCGACCACAGCGAGTACACCGAGCTGCTGCGGCGGATGCGGCAGATCCCCGGCATCAAAAAGGTGTTCGTCCGCAGCGGCGTGCGCTACGACTATATGCTGCAGGATAAGAACCGGGACTTCTTCCGGGAGCTGGTGGACTACCACATCAGCGGCCAGCTGAAGGTGGCGCCGGAGCACTGCGTGGCGTCGGTGCTGGACTACATGGGCAAGCCCCACTTCGACGTGTTTCTCAAGTTCTGGCGGCAGTACCAGAAGCTGAATCAGGCCGATGGCCGCGAGCAGTATCTGGTGCCCTACCTCATGTCCTCCCACCCCGGCTGCACCCTGCAGGACGCGGTGGAGCTGGCGGTGTTTCTCAAGCGCACCGGCCACCAGCCGGAGCAGGTGCAGGACTTCTATCCCACGCCGGGCACCATGTCCACCTGTATGTACTACACCGGCATCGATCCGCGAACCATGGAGCCGGTGTATGTGGCCAGAGATCCCCATGATAAGGCGCTGCAGCGGGCGCTGCTCCAGTGGGGCAGGCCGGACAAGCGGGCGCTGGTGATCGAGGCGCTGGAAAAGGCGGAGCGCACCGACCTGATCGGCTACGCGCCGGAGTGTCTGCTGCGTCCCCGGAAGGGGGAGGGCTATGACGGCGTGACGCCGCCTGCGCCGCCCGGGAAGAAAAAGGATGGCCGTCCGCCCCGGCCGGAGGGCGCACCCCAGCGTCCGCGGCGCACCGACGGGCAGAAGGGGAAGATGTCCCTCAGGAAAAAGGCGGCCTTTGCCAAACAGCGGGCGAAGAAGAAATAGATATATTATAATAACCCCCTGACGTATGGAATGCGTCAGGGGGGTCTTTTTTATGATATATGCAGCTCCTTAAGCAGTGCGATCTCCCGGGCGTAGCCCGGCAGCTCGTTGGGGGTCTCCAGCACCATGGGAAGCCCGGAGAGCGCCGGGTGGTTCACGATCCGGCGGAAGGTCTCCAGCCCCAGATGCCCCTCGCCGATCCGGGCGTGGCGATCCTTCCGGGCGCCGCAGGGGTTGAGGCTGTCGTTGACGTGCACCGCCTTCAGGCGGTCAAGGCCGATGACGCGGTCGAAGTCGGTGAGCACGCCGTCCAGATCATGGACGATGTCATACCCGGCGTCGGAGACGTGGCAGGTATCCAGACACACGCCCATTTTGTCCGGCAGCGTCACGCGGTCAAGGATCTCCCGCAGCTCCTCGAACCGGCCGCCCACCTCCGTGCCCTTGCCGGCCATGGTCTCCAGCAGCACAGTGGTGCGCTGCTCCGGCCACAGGATGGCGTTGAGGGTCTCCGCGATCTGGCAGATGCCCGTTTCCAGCCCCTGTCCCGTGTGGCTGCCGGGGTGGAAGTTGTAGAGATTGCCGGGGAGGTGCTCCATGCGCTGCAGGTCGTCCGCCAGCGTCAGGCGGGCGAACTCCCGGGTGCGCTCGTCCTTGGAGCAGGCGTTGATGGTATAGGGTGCGTGCGCCACCAGCCGGCCAAAGCCGTTGGCGCCGCACAGCACCATCAGTGCCGCCGCGTCCGCCGGGTCGATGGGCTTGGCCTTGCTGCCCCGGGGATTACGGGTGAAAAACTGAAACGTGTTGGCGCCGATGGACAGCGCCGTCTCCCCCATGACCCGCAGTCCGGCGGAGGGGGAGAGATGACAGCCGATATAGAACATGTCGCCTCCTTACAGTGCCAGCGTGGCGCAGCTGGCCTTGCCGTTTTCGATGGTGAGCACGCCGCAGGTGGGGTGCAGGTGATCCCCGGCGGCGCCGGGATTCATGGTGTACAGGGCACCGTCGTAGTCCACCAGCGGCCGGTGGGTGTGGCCGAACAGCAGCACGTCGGCGCCGTACTCCCAGGCGGCGTACTGCGCCGACAGGGGGGAGGCCTTCACGTTCCGGGTGTGGCCGTGCATCAGCAGGACGCGGACGCCCTCCCACTCCAGCAGCCGTTCCGGCTCGTCCAGCGCGCCCCAGTCGCAGTTGCCGGGTACGGTGTCCAGCGGGATCAGGGGAAAGCGGCGGTGCAGCGCCCCGGCGTCCCGCAGGCAGTCCCCCAGATGGAGGATGTGCCGGGGCTGGGTCAGCTCCACCGCGCGCACCATGTTTTCCACGTTGCCGTGGGAATCGGAGAGAACAAGGATCTTCATCTGTGATACGCACCTCACTTTTTCCCTCCCAGTGTAACACAAAGCGGTTGAAAAATACAAGGGATTCCGCTACAATAGAGGGGAGAAATGAGGTGGCGGTATGACAACAGCCGGTGTGCTGGAGATCGATCTACACGGCAAAAATGCCTATCAGGCCAGAGTGGCCATCGACGCGGCGCTGCGCCGCGCCAGAGCCGGAACGTACCGGCTGCGGATCATTCACGGGTATCAGGGCGGCACGGTGCTGCGGGACATGGTGCGGCAGGAGTATGCCGGACGTGTGCTGCGGGTGGTGCCGCTGGATCAGGGACGCACCGATCTGGTGCTGCGGGAGTTTTGAGATGAATTTGAAAATTGCACAGATACAGATGTCCGTTACGGCGGACAGGGAGGCCAATCTCCGCCGCGCCTGTGACATGGTGCGGCAGGCGGGCGCGGTGGACATGGCGGTGCTGCCGGAGATGTTCTGCTGCCCCTATGACAACAGCTGCTTTGCGCCCTACGGTGAGCCGGAGGGCGGCGCGGCGTACCAGACCCTCAGCGCCTTGGCGCGGGAGCGGGGGATCTGGCTGGTGGGCGGCACCATGCCGGAGCTGGCGGAGGGACGGGTGTACAACACCTGCTATGTGTTCGACCCTGCCGGGAGGTGCGTGGCCAAGCACCGGAAGATGCACCTGTTTGACATCGATGTGGCCGGCGGTCAGCGGTTCATGGAGTCGGAGACGCTGTCGGCGGGCGACACCGTCACCACCTTTGACACCCCCTGGGGCGTGATGGGCGTGTGCGTGTGCTTTGACTTCCGGTTTGAGGAGCTGGCGCGGCTGATGACCCTGTCCGGCGCACGGGTGCTGGTGGTGCCGGCGGCCTTCAACATGACCACCGGCCCCGCCCACTGGGAGCTGCTGTTCCGGCAGCGGGCGGTGGACAACCAGTGCTTCACCGTGGGCACGTCACCGGCGCGGGACACCGCGGCGGGCTATGTGGCCTGGGGACACTCCATCGTCTGCGACCCCTGGGGCACGGTGGTGCACCAGTGCGACGAGAAGGAGCAGACAGCTGTCACCACGCTGGAGCTGGCGCGGGTGGACGCAGTGCGCAGCCAGCTGCCCATCCTGTCCGCACGGCGGACGGATGTCTACGAAATTCACAAAAAATGATTGCACTTTTTGTGCAGGTGGTGTATAATTCCGGGCAACTGAAACAACGATAAACCGAGAAGGAGGCATTTGGATGAAACAGTATAACAAGATGACGCCGGCCGAGCGGCAGGCGGAGTACGCTGCCGTGAAGGCGGCCTATGAGCAGCAGAAGGCGCTGGGGCTGCAGCTGAATATGGCGCGGGGCAAGCCCGGCCGGGATCAGCTGGATCTGGTGACGGATATTTTCAGCGTGCTGGTGAAGCCGGAGGACTTTGTCTCCGACGGCATCGAGACCCGCAACTACGGCGAGGTGGCAGGCATCCCCGCCGCCAAGGAGCTGTTTGCCGATATTCTGGGCTGCCGCGCCAGTCAGGTGTTCGTGGGCGGCAACGCCAGCCTGCAGCTGATGTATGACGCCGTGTCCAAGGCATTTACCCACGGCCTGCTCCACAGCGAGAAGCCCTGGAGCAAGCTGGACAAGGTGAAGTGGATCTGCCCCGCCCCCGGCTATGACCGGCATTTCAAGGTCACACAGTCCTTCGGCGTGGAGATGATCACCGTGCCCATGACCGCTGAGGGTCCCGATATGGACATGGTGGAGGAGCTGGTGAAGGATCCGGCGGTGAAGGGTATGTGGAACGTGCCCAAGTACTCCAACCCCGAGGGCGTGATCTACAGCGCGGACACCGTGCGCCGTCTGGCCTCCATGAAGCCCGCCGCGCCGGACTTCATGCTGATGTGGGACAACGCCTACTGCATCCATGAGTTCGACTGCGAATTCATGCCCTTCCCCGACATCATCAGCCTGTGCGCCGAGCACGGCAACGCCGACATGGTCTATGAGTTCGCCTCCACCAGCAAGGTGACCTTCCCCGGCGCGGGCGTGGGCGTGATGGCCTCCAGCGAGGACAACATCGCCTACTTTACCAAGCTCATCAACATCCAGACCATCGGCTTCGACAAGATCAACCAGCTGCGCCATGTGCGCTTCCTCAAGGACAGAGAGCACACGCTGGCGCTGATGAAGAAGCACGCCGCTATTCTGGCGCCCAAGTTCCACGCGGTGCTGGATGCGCTGGATCGTGACATCGCCCCGCTGGGCATCGCGGCCTACAAGCGCCCCGTGGGCGGCTATTTCATCAGTCTGGACGCCATGCCGGGCTGCGCCAAGCGGACGCTGGCACTGTGCAAGGAGGCGGGCGTCACCATGACCGGCGCCGGCGCTACCTTCCCCTACGGTGTGGATCCCCAGGACAGCAACATCCGCATTGCCCCCTCCTTCCCGCCGGTGGCGGAGCTGGAGCAGGCCATCGCCATCTTCTGCAACTGCCTGAAGCTGGCGGCGCTGGAAAAGCTGGGTGTGTAAGTTTTTCTGATACAGCCAATACGGCCACCGAAAGGTGGCCGTATTTTATCCGGAGGAAAGGAAGGCGCGGAAATGTATCAAAGAAAGAAACTGACGGCGATGCTGCTGGCACTGGTGATGCTGCTGTGCGCCTGCGGGCAGACAACGCCGGAGATGCCGGAAGTACCGGATGCCGTGGAGGAGCCCTACGTTTTCACGCTGGACTACCACCGCTGCGCGCCGCTGGTGGAGCGGCGGCTGGGCAGCGATCTGACGGCAGCGGCGGGGCTGGTGGTCGATGCCTTTCTGGCGGGGGAGACGTCGGTGACGCTGCCGGAGGGGGACTACAGCGGCAGCACGGGCAATGACCTGGGCTACGCCCTGAACAGTATGTGCCCGGCCTTTGGCGCGGTGACGGACTACGACGATGAGCACTTTGACAGGAACACCCGCACCGTGTCCTGGTCGTATACCCGGACGCCGGAGGAGGTGCGGGAGGTGCTGGACACGCTGGCGGAGACCACCGCGTCGTACATGAGCGCACTGCGGGCGGGAGACGGCGAGACAGCCCGGGCGCTGGTGCTGTATCAGGCGCTGACCGACAGCGCCGCCTACGACTACGACGTCTCCGACGTCTTTGACGACGATCCTGACGCCTATCGGTTCCGCACCAGCAGCTACGCGGCGCTGGCGCTGCACAGCGGCATCTGCTTTTCCTTTGCCCAGGCGCTGGCGTTCCTCTATACCCAGGCGGGGCTGGACTGCGCCGCCGTGATGGGTGACAGCGACAGCGCGGGGCTGCATATGTGGCTGCTGGCCGCCGTTGACGGCAAGTGGTATTACTTCGACCCCACCTGGGACGTGGGCAGCGGCTGGCAGTACTTCGGCATCACGGCGGAGGATCGCGCCACATGGGCGGGCGGCTTTACCGACGTGTCGCTGGTGGGACGGCCGGTGACGGACTTCGCTTCCCCTGACGACGGGCGGTTCGGCGGCGTCAATGGCCGCAGCTGGATGTCCATGACCCTTGACCGGCAGACCGGACAGGCCGTGTTTACCGGCGTGGAGGGGGAGGAGACCCGCCTGCCGCTGTGAGCTTCTGCGCGGAAAAGGCTGTGCGCACCGGCCTGCAATGACAGATCTTTTGGCAGACAGAAGGATCCCCCAGCGGAGCCGGGGGATCCTTACAGCGTGTCAAAAAAGCTTCGCAGAATTCGCCGTCTGTTATGGCGGCGAACAAGTTGAATCATTTTTTGCCGCGACATGTGCGTGGCAAAAAATACTTTGCGCGGAGAGAGTGTTTTTTCCGCTCATTTATGGGCGGAAAAACGCGGGTCGGAGC
>CAKTMQ010000048.1 GCA_934573945.1 uncultured Oscillospiraceae bacterium
ACCCGGCAGATGGATTCCTCCACCTCCTTGGCGGCCACCAGCATCAGGTCGGCCAGCTCGTCGATGACCACCACCACAGTGGGCAGCTTCTTCATCTCCGGGTCGCTCTCGCACAGGGCGTTGAAGCCCGCCAGATCCTTTACGCCCCGCTCGGAGAACAGCTTGTACCGCTTCATCATCTCAAACACCGCCCACTGCAGGGCGCCGGCAGCCTTCTTGGGATCGGTGACCACCGGGATCAGCAGATGGGGGATGCCGTTATAGGGTGCCAGCTCCACCATCTTGGGATCCACCATGATAAAGCGCACCTCGTCCGGCGTGGATTTATACAGCAGACTGACGATCAGGGAATTGGTGCACACAGACTTGCCGGAACCGGTGGTGCCTGCGATGAGCACATGGGGCAGGCGGGCGATGTTGCCCACGATGCAGCTGCCGCCGATGTCCTTGCCCACGGCGAACGCCACGGTGCTGGGATTGGCGGTAAACTCCCGGGACTCGATCACGTCCCGGATACGGACGGCGGTGACAGCCTTGTTGGGCACCTCGATGCCCACTGCGGAGATCTTGCCGGGAATGGGGGCGATCCGCACACCGGTGGCGCCCAGCGCCAGTGCGATGTCGTCGCTGAGGTTGGTGAGCTTGCTGAGCTTGACGCCCTGATCCAGCGTGAATTCATATCGGGTCACCGACGGGCCGTGCACCACCTCGCCGGGCTTGGCGTCCACCCCGAAGGAGGACAGCGCCGACGCCAGACGCCGGGAATTGAGCCGCAGCTCCGTCCCCACCTCCTGATGGTTGTCCTCCCGGTTTTCATCCAGCAGCGTGATGGGCGGATAGCGGTAGGCGTCCTCGCCCTCCGCCAGCTCCCGCTCGATGGCCTCGCTGACCTCGGCGGTGGCGCTCTCCACCTCCGCCCGGACGGCCTCCTTCCTCTTCTTCTCGGAAACAGGCTCTCTGACCGGCGGCTGTGCCGACGCAGGTGCCGGTGCCTCCGGCGCAGCGGCCGGTACGGGGTTCAGCACCTCCGCCGGCGTTTTGATGTTGTCCGCTTTGCCGGGGAAGAGACTGGCGGTGCCCGGCCGCAGCGCCGCCACACTGTCGGCAGGCGGCTCCGTATCCAGCGGGATGTCGATCACCGGACGGCGCTGTCTGACCGGTCGGACAGACGGCTCCTGCTTCACCGGCGGCAGAGGCTCTTCCTCCTCGTCCTCATCCTCCCACGCAGCGCGCTCCTCCGCCCGGCGGCGCAGCTCCGCCGCCAGCTCCGCAGGCTTGATCTGGATGGCCGCCAGCACGGCCAGCACCGTCAGCAAAATCGTCAGGATCAGCGACACCACCCGACTGAGCAGCGCCTCCGCCCCCACGGCCAGCGCCCCGGAAATGACGCCGCCGCACAGCAGGCTCTGTCCGTCCTGCCACAGGGGCTTGATGCCCTCCAGCGAAAAGCTGTAGTCGCCCCGTGCCAGCAGCAGATGCAGCACCATGCCCAGCAGCAGCGGCAGCAGCAGCGTGCAGGTGGTGCGCAGCGCCACAGGCTGTCCCTTGTGCCGCAGCAGGATCAGTCCGGCATACAGCAGCGCCGGCGCAGCCAGCCAGTAGCCGTAGCCGAAACAGCCCTTCAGTCCCGACGCCAGCGCCGTCAGCAGAATGGCGTCTACATTAAAATAAGTCACCAGAATACACAGCGCCAGCAGCAGGCAGATAAGCCCGCCGATCAGCCGGGCATGGGGATCATAGGATGGCGGTGGCGGCGCCTTGCGGCGCTTCGCGCCGCTCTTGCCCCTGCTGCCGCCGCTCTTGCTGCCGGCACTGTTTTTTTTCTTGGGTGTATTTGCCATGGTTTACCTCACTTGATGGCATTGAGCAGCAGCGTCAGCAGACCTACCGCCCAGCAGTAGTAAGCAAAAGCGCCGAAGCGCCCCTTCTCCGCCACCATCCGCAGCAGCCGGATGCAGATGTATCCCACCACCGCGGCGGTGATCACGCCCACCAGATACATGGGTACCTCGCCCCAGTTGATACCCGCCTCGGCCGCGTCCTTCAGGCTCAGGATATTGGCGCCCAGCACGGCGGGGATGGACAGCAGGAAGGAAAAGCGCACGGCAAACTTCCGCTCAAAACCCACAAAGCAGCCTGTGGTGATGGTCATGCCGGAGCGGGAGATGCCCGGCAGGGTAGCGATGGCCTGTCCCACACCCACCACCAGCACATCCGCCAGCGTGGCATTGCGCTCCGTCTTTTTGCCCTTACGCACCAGATCGCAGGCAAACAGCAAAAAGCCGGTGACCACCAGCGCCGCGCCGATAAACACCATGTTGCTGCTCAGCGCCTGCACCTTCTTATGGATAGGCAGCAGGAGAAACAGCGGCAGCGTGCCCACAATGATCAGCAGGATCAGCCGACGGGCAGGCGGCACCTGCCGGGGCGTGGTGCCATGCACCAGATCACTGACGCCGCGGCACAGCTCCACCACCATGTCGCAGATGTCCCGCCAGTAGGCGGCAAACACCGCCACCAGCGTACCCAGATGGAGCAGCACGTCAAAAAACGCCGGCACCTCCGTGTCCAGACCCAGCAGGTTCCGGGCGATGGACAGATGTCCGGAGCTGGAGATAGGCAGGAATTCCGCCAGACCCTGTACCAGCCCCAGCAGGAACGAAGATAGATAGGTCATAGAGTCACCTCATGTCTTTTCTGAATACTTTTTGTCATATTCGGCAAAATCATTACGTATTGTAATTTTATTGGGATCTTTATCGGGGAAGCTCAACGGGTATAGTATACCATAGATATGCTGAAAATGCCACACTTATTTACTTGCCGCACCTGCGGTGTGTGATGTCAGTAAATCCGGCAGATTTTGCAAAATATTAATCTTGCGAAATCGGATGGTGCGTGTTATGATAGAAGACAATCCCCGTCTGATCGCAGGGATGGGGCAAATAGGGCGCAGAGATTCCCCTTTGTGTCGTATTATTTTGTATTTCAAAGCAGGGGAGTCCTCACCAGGGGACTCTCCTGCTTGCTCGTAGAAAGGCGGTGAATGATCTGTACAGAGAAACGATTGAGCAGCTCCAGGCGGTGGAAGCCCGTCTGGACGCGGAGAAGGCCGTGGCGCAGCAGGCTGCCCAGGCGCTTGTGACGGCAGCGGAAAAGGACGGCTGCGCGTTGGTGGCGCAGGCGGAAGCGGATCTGCGTCAGGCCGACCGTGATGCAATCCGCGCAGTAGAGGCGCAGGCCGCTTCCCTCCGTCAGCAGATGCTGGCGGACACGGAACACGCCTGCGGCGACCTGCGCCAGTCTGCCATGGCTCGCATGGACAAGGCTGTGGCCTATCTCGTAGAAAAGGTGGTGAGACAGTAGATGGCCATTGTCAAAATGAAACGGCTGCATCTGCTGGCTCTGGAAAAGGATCATGACCGGATGCTCCACCAGCTGCAGCACATGGGCTGCGTGGAGATCAGCGAACCCGACACAACGCAGCTGCCGGACAGTCTCCGCCGCTGCGACGCCGCACTGGCGGACTGCCTTGCCCAGCAGCGCAGTCTGCAGGCGGCCATTGCCTCGCTGCGGCGTCTGGATCCCAAGCAGAAGACCGGCGGATTGCTGACGCCCCGCCCCCAGATCACTGAGAAGGACTATCTGGATGAGGCGGACTTCGCTGCGGAGCTGGCGGCTGCCGCCGAGATCAACGATCTGGTGACGGAGCTGAACCGGCTGACCGCCGAAGAGACGCAGCTGCGCGCCCAGCGCACGGCGCTGCTGCCCTGGCAGACGCTGGACATCCCCACGGAATTCAGCGGCACCCGCCGGACAGATGCCGTCATCGGCACGCTGCCCCCCTTCGTGGTGTGGGACGAGCTGCAGGGCGCATTGAACGCCCGGATCCCGGAGGCGGCGCTGTACCAGCTCTCCGCCGGGCGGGAGCAGCAGTGTGTGCTGCTGCTCACTCACAAGGCCGTCACGGCACAGGCGCTGGAGCTGCTGCGCGGCTACGGCTTCTCCTCCGGCCAGCTGAAAGGCCGCACCGGCACGGTGCAGCAGCAGCTGGACGATCTGGCGCGGCAGCTGGAGGAGACCGCACAGGCCAAAGGCCGGGTACAGCAGCAGCTCTCCGCTCTCGGCTCCCGTATGCCGGCGCTGCAGCTGTGTGCCGACCGGCTGGCCACCCGGCAGATGCGGGAGGAGAACCGCCATCGGCTGCTGACCGACAGCTGCATCGTCTGCTTTGACGGCTGGATCCCCGCGGAAAAGCTGCCCCGGCTGCAGGCATGGCTGGACACCATGGACTGCGCCTGCGACGTGGCCGATCCCACAGAGGAGGAGATCCCTGACGTACCGGTGGTATTAAAGGGAAATATCTTTACACGTTCCATGAACTGCATCACCGAGCAGTACTCCCTGCCTGCCTACGACGGTGTGGATCCCAACCCCGTCATGGCACCGTTCTTCATCTTCTTTTTCGGCATGATGATGGCGGACATGGGCTACGGGACCCTGATGATCCTGGGCTCGCTGCTGTTCCTGAAAAAGAAGCGCCCCGACAACCGGAGCTTCATGGAGATGATCTTCTGGTGCGGCGTCACCACGTTCCTGTTCGGCGCGGCCACCGGCGGCTTCCTGGGTGACTTCATTCCCCAGCTGTGCAAGCTGATCAACCCGTCCAGTACCGTCACGCTGCCGGCGCTGTTCGACCCGCTGAACGACACCATGGCCATCATGGTGGGGTCGCTGGTGCTGGGCGTGATCCAGATTTTCACCGGCATGACCGTCAGCGTGGTGGAGCAGTGCAAGCAGGGAAGGTTCCTGGACGCGCTGTTCAACGAGATCACCTGGTGGATCATCCTCGCCGGCGGCGCGCTGGCCGTGCTGCACATCGGCAGCGTCAGCGGCGTGCCGGTGGTGCTGTGCATCGGCTGCCTGATGCTGATCTACGGCGCAGGCCGGGGCAAGAAGGGCTTCGGCAAGGTCACCTCGCTGGTGGGTGCCGTCTATAACGGCGTCACCGGCTTCTTCAGCGACATCCTGTCCTATGTGCGTCTGATGGCGCTGATGCTCTCCGGCGCCGTGCTGGCGCAGGTGTTCAATATGCTGGGTGCCAGCACCGGCAGCGTGGTGGGCTTTGTGGTCATCTCGCTGGTGGGCAACACGCTGAACCTGGCGCTGAACCTGCTGGGCTGCTATGTCCACGATATGCGCCTGCAGTTTCTGGAATTCTTCGGACGTTTTTACAAGGACGGCGGCAAGGCCTACCGTCCCCTGTGCGTACAATCTCAAAATGTTGAAATCATCAAGGAGGATAACAAGCAATGAATGCGATTTTTGAATCTATCGGCGGTCTCGGTTTTGCGATTCTGGGCGCGGCGCTGACCGCGGGTCTGTGCTGCATCGGCTCTGCCAAGGGCACCGGCATGGTGGGTGAAGCCGCCGCCGGCCTGGTCAGCGAGGATCCCGACAAGTCCACCAAGTGCCTGATCCTGCAGGTGCTGCCCGGTACGCAGGGTCTGTACGGCTTCGTGGCGCTGTTCATCGTGCTGGGTCAGGTGGGTGTCCTCAGCGGCTCCCCCGTAGACGTAACGCTGACCCAGGGTCTGGCCTTCTTCGCCGCCTGCCTGCCCATCATGCTGGGCGGCTGGCTGTCCGCCATCTTCCAGGGCCGCGTGGCTGCCGCCTCCGTCGGCATCGTTGCCAAGCATCCCGAGGCTTCCACCAAGGGCATCATCTTCTGCGGTATCGTGGAATTCTACGCCATCCTGTCTCTGGTGGCTACCATCATGATCGCCACCAACGTTTTGAAGTAAGGCGGGTGCCCCGCATGAACGGAATCGAAAAGATCATCCAGCGCATGGAAGCGGACGCCAAAGCGGAGCGGGACAGCATCACCGCCGCCGCGCAGACGCAGGCTGCCGCCATCCGGCACGACTATCAGGTCACGGCGGACACCATGCAGCAGGACGCCCAGGTGCGCCGTCTGGCGCAGAACGCCGAGCGTCTGGAGCATCTCAATGGCAGCAGCCAGATGGCCTGCCGCCAGCGGATGCTGGCAGCCAAGCAGGCCGTCATTGACGAGGCCTTCGCCCGCGCCGCCCAGGAGCTGACCCATCTGCCGCAGGAGCAGTACGTCCCGCTGCTGGCCTCTCTGGCCGCCGAAAACGGCACCGGCGACGAGGAGATCATCCTCTCCGCCGCCGACCGAGATGCCGTGGGACAGGCGGTAGTGGATGCCGCCAAGGCCAAAAAGCCCGGCGCCGCCTTCCGTCTCTCCGACGAGACCCGGGAGCTGGGCGGCGGACTGGTGCTGCGCCGGGGCAAGGTGGAGCTGAACTGCGGCTTTGCCGAACGGCTCCGCCGGCTGCGGCAGGAGGAATCCTCCCACGTGGCGCAGCTGCTGTTTGACTGAAAGGGGGCGCCCTTTTGACAAAACACAGAAAAGATACGGACTACCTGTTTCTGGCCTCCCGCGTCCGGGCACTGGAGCGCAAGCTGCTGACATCGGCCAAGCTGGAGCAGCTGCTGACGGCCGGCGACATCGCCGCCTGCGCCCAGCTCCTTACCGAGCTGGGCTATGAGCCGATCCACGACGAGGCCACGCTGCAGGCCGCTCTGCGGCAGCAGCGGGAAGCGGTTTTCGCCGACGTCGCCCGCTTTATGCCGGAGCCGGAGCTGCTGGACGTATTTCGCCTGAAATACGACTACCACAACATCAAGACCCTGCTCAAGAGCGGCAGCGACGGCGAACGCCTGCTGATCGATGCCGGCTGCATCGGCGCCGCCCATATGGCGCAGCAGTATGCCGAGAGCGGCAGCTGGCAGTTTCTGCCCCCGGAGATGGCCGCCGCGGCCACGGAGGCCGCCGAACTGCTGGCGGAGACCGGCAACGCCCAGCGCAGCGACTTTGTGCTGGACGGTGCCTACTTCCGGCAGCTGCGCCGTCTGGCGGAGGAGAGCCGCTGCACCTATCTGCAGGACTATATCCGTGCCATGATCGACGCAGCCAACCTCCGCTCTCTGGTACGAACGGCGCGGCTCCACAGCGACCCCGGCTTCCTCCGGCAGGTACTGTTCGACGGCGGCAGCATCACCGTGGATACCATCCTCTCCCACATCGGCGGCGGCATCGCCCCGCTGTATCACGCCACCCCCTTCCGGGAGGCGGCGGAGGCCGGCGAGGAGACGCTCCACGGCAGCAGCCTGACGGTCTTTGAGCGCGCCTGTGACAACGCCGTGCTGGCCGCCGCCGGGAAAGCCCGCAGCGTCCCCTTCGGCGTGGAGGTGGTGCTGGGCTATCTGGCCGCCAAGGAATCGGAGTGGGTGGCCGTGCGCATCATCATGTCGGGACGTATGGCCGGCATGACGGCAGACGCCATACGGGAAAGGCTGCGTGATCAGTATGTATAAGATCGCTGTCATCGGCGACCGGGACAGCGTGCTGGGTTTCCGCGCGCTGGGACTGGACGTGTTCTTCGCCGGCGACGCCGAGACCGCCCGCAAAACGCTGCACCGTCTGGCGCAGCAGGAGTACGCGGTCATTTATATCACCGAGCAGCTGGCACAGGATCTGACGGGTGAGATCACCCGCTACAAGGACGCGGTCATGCCCGCCGTCATCCTGATCCCCGGCAAGGGCGGCTCACTGGGGCTGGCCGGCCACGCACTGCAGGCGGCAGTGGAACGCGCCATCGGCGCGGATATTTCCTGAAAGGAGCAAGATAATGGGTAAGATCATCAAAGTCTCCGGTCCTCTGGTCATGGCCGACGGCATGGCGGACGCCAGTATGGCGGACGTGGTGCGGGTAGGCGACCAGCAGCTGATCGGAGAGATCCTGAATATGACCGGCGACCGCGCCTCCATTCAGGTATATGAAGAGACGTCCGGTCTCGGCCCCGGCGCGGAGGTGGTCACCACCGGCGCGCCGCTGAGCGTAGAGCTCGGCCCCGGCCTGATCGAGAATATCTACGACGGCATCCAGCGTCCATTGGAGGAGATCGTCCGCCGGGTGGGTGCCAACATCACCCGCGGCATCCAGGTGCCGCCGCTGGATCGTGAAAAGCTGTGGCGCTTTACACCTGTTGCCGCCGTTGGCGACAGCGTCACCGGCGGTGACGTGCTGGGCACCGTGCCCGAGACGGAATCGGTGCTGCACAAGATCATGGTGCCCAACGGCGTCACCGGCACCGTGGAATGGCTGGCAGAGGCAGGACAGTACAACATCACCCAGCCCATCGCCCGCGTCCGCGCCGCGGACGGTCAGACGCGTGAGCTGACCATGGTGCAGAAATGGCCTGTCCGCGTAGGCCGCCCCTACAAGAAGAAATTCCCGCCGGTCAGGCCGCTGCAGTCCGGCCAGCGGGTCATCGACACCATGTTCCCCATCGCCAAGGGCGGTACCGCCGCCGTGCCCGGTCCCTTCGGCTCCGGCAAAACGGTGGTGCAGCATCAGCTGGCCAAGTGGGCGGACGTAGACATCGTCATCTACATCGGCTGCGGCGAGCGCGGCAACGAGATGACCGACGTGCTGCGGGAATTCCCCGAGCTGACCGACCCCCGCACCGGTGAGAGCCTGATGAAGCGCACGGTGCTGATCGCCAACACCTCCGATATGCCGGTGGCCGCCCGTGAGGCATCCGTCTATACCGGCATCACCATCGCCGAGTACTTCCGCGACATGGGCTACGACGTGGCCGTCATCGCCGACTCCACCTCCCGCTGGGCGGAAGCCCTCCGCGAGATGTCCGGCCGTCTGGAGGAGATGCCCGGTGAAGAGGGCTACCCCGCCTACCTGGCCTCCCGTCTGGCGCAGTTCTATGAGCGCGCCGGCGTGGTGCAGTGCGTGGGCACCGAGGAGCGTACCGGCTCCCTGACCGCCGTAGGCGCCGTGTCGCCTCCGGGCGGCGACCTCTCCGAGCCGGTGGCGCAGGCCACCATGCGCATCGTCAAGGTGTTCTGGTCGCTGGATGCGTCCCTGGCCTACCGCCGTCACTTCCCCGCCATCAACTGGCTGAACTCCTACTCCCTGTATCTGGATTCCGTGTCCGCCTGGTTCGATGAGAATCTGGGCACGGAGTTCATGGCCAACCGCAACCGTGCTATGCATCTGCTGCAGGAGGAGAACGAGCTCAACGAGATCGTGCAGCTGGTGGGCAAGGACTCCCTCTCCCCCCGGGATCAGCTGACGCTGGAGATCGCCCGGATGCTGCGGGAGGACTTCCTGCAGCAGAACGCCTTTATGGACGTGGACTCCTATTCCAGCTTCGACCGGCAGAAGCGCCTGATGGCGCTGATCCTCCACTACGAGGATCTGTGCCGCGACGCCATCGCCAAGGGCGTGTCACTGGAGGCGCTGTACACCCTGCCCGCCCGCGAGAAGCTGGGCTGGGCGAAGTACGCCGCGGCAGACGCCTACGCCGCCAACTACCAGCAGGTACAGGTGGAGATGGAGCAGGAGATCGACGCACTCATCAAGAAAGCAGGTGAGGAAGAATGATGAAGGAATATCGCACCATCCACGAGGTCTCCGGGCCTCTGATGGTGGTGGAAAACGTGGAAGGCGTCACCTATGACGAGCTGGCGGAGATCCGTCTCCACGACGGGCAGGTACGCCGCTGCAAGGTGCTGGAGGTCAACGGCGACCGCGCCGTGGTGCAGCTGTTCGACAGCTCCGCCGGCATCAACCTGCGGGACTCCACCATTCGTTTTCTGGGACACCCCCTGCAGCTGGGCGTATCCGCCGATATGCTGGGGCGCGTGTTCAACGGCATGGGCGAGCCCATCGACGGCGGCCCGGCGCTGCTGGCCGAGAAGTATATGGACATCAACGGCCTGCCCATCAACCCCGCCGCCCGTGACTACCCCAACGAGTTCATCCAGACCGGCATCAGCACCATCGACGGTCTGAACACGCTGGTGCGCGGCCAGAAGCTGCCCATCTTCTCCGGCTCCGGTCTGCCCCACGCCAATCTGGCGGCGCAGATCGCCCGTCAGGCGCGGGTGCTGGATGACAGCTCCAACTTCGCCGTGGTGTTCGCCGCCATCGGCATCACCTTCGAGGAGTCCGAGTTCTTCGTCCGTGAGTTCCAGCGCACCGGCGCCATCGAGCGCACCGTGCTGTTTACCAACCTGGCCAACGACCCCGCCGTGGAGCGTATCGCCACGCCCCGTATGGCGCTGACCGCCGCGGAGTATCTGGCTTTTGAAAAGGATATGCACGTGCTGGTCATCCTGACGGACATCACCAACTACGCCGAGGCGCTGCGGGAGGTCTCCGCCGCCAAGAAGGAAGTCCCCGGCCGCCGTGGTTACCCCGGTTATCTGTATACCGACCTGGCCACCATGTACGAGCGCGCCGGCCGCAAGCTGGGCTGCAAGGGCTCCATCACCATGATCCCCATCCTGACCATGCCGGAGGACGACAAGACCCATCCCATCCCCGACCTGACCGGCTA
>CAKTMQ010000049.1 GCA_934573945.1 uncultured Oscillospiraceae bacterium
AGGTGGGTTGTCTCCAGCTTGCTTTACTGCTTCCATCATCCAGCCGCAAACGGCAGCCGGGAGGCCTGCAAACCACACACTGATCCGACATCCCCTATAACAAGATGTGAGGATAAAAAAGACCCGTATACATCATCTGTAGGGCAAAGCGTCCGTTGGACGTCTGCCTTGCGCATAGTATACCACACCTGCGCGAAAAAGAAAAGAGAAATTTATCGTTTTTTTCAAGAATCTTCTTCGTCAGCCAGCAGCTGCTCCATGAACAGGTCATAGACCCGCTCCAGCTCCTCGTCGCTGTCCGGCGTGGAGAGCTGCTCCTCGCCGTCCACCATGATGGACTTGAGGATCACCAGCCCCAGATCCTCCTCTTCGGCCTCGTCCTCCTCCACGGCGGGGAAAAAGGCCATGTAGGTCTGGCCGTCCACTTCCAGGGCATCCACGTACTCCAGGGTGAACTCGTTGCCCTCCTCATCGGTCAGGGTGATGAAATTCGGGCCGAAATCTTCGCTCATGGTCATTGCCTCCTTGCACTTAAATCGGTACCATCGATTGACAAGAGCAGGCGTGGTTGCCCTTGTTAATCGGTGGTAATACTGTATTCTACCCGATTTCCCGGAGAAATGCAAGCGGGCGCGGCGGTGCGTTTTTCGGCGCAGGATGTGGAAAAATCCCTAAAAAATGCAGATATGCCAACGAAAGCTCCTTTTTTTGACAGGGATTTAGGGAAAAAAGGGGTTTTTAACATTTGACAGATGTGGTACAATACTAGAATAGCATGACAATGGGTCAATGCGTGCACGGGACGGAGGGCGGTTTTGCCGCTGTCCGCCGCGGTGCTGCGACACTATAAAAAAAGAAAAGGAGGTGCCCTGTTATGAGTGAAAACAAGCAGAAACGCGGCCTGTTCGGCCGGCCACAGCAGAGCGCCGGTGAGAACGTGAGACATGAGACGCAGAAGGCGCCCCGTCCCCGGAAGAAGGGCAGAGCAGGCCGGATCATCGGAACGATCCTGCTGGTGATGGTGCTGACGGTGATCATCTTCACGGGCATTTTCATGACGTGGATCAACACGTCCCTGAAGGGGCACGTGGAGGTCTATCTGGATGAGCTGGAGACCCGGGTGTCCACGGAGCTGTACTATCTGGACGCCCAGTCCGACGAGTGGGTCATGTATCAGACCCTGTACGACGAGGGGGAGAACCGGATCCGGGTCACCCTCAGCGAGATCCCCAAGTACCTGCAGGACGCCGCGGTAGCCATTGAGGACAAGCGCTTCGAGACCCACCACGGCGTGGATCTGCGGGGCACGGTGCGCGCCATCGTCAGTACCCTGACGGGACGGGGCGTGCAGGGCGGCTCCACCATCACCCAGCAGCTTATCAAAAACGCCACCGGCGACAACGAGACCACCGTCAAGCGCAAGGTGACGGAGATCTACCGTGCGCTGGAGCTGGAAAAGCGGTACGACAAGGATCAGATCCTGGAGGCGTACCTCAACCGCATCTATCTGGGACAGTCCTGCTACGGCGTGGAGGCGGCGTCCCGTACCTATTTCGGCAAGAGCGTCAGCGAGCTGACGCTGGCACAGTGCACGAGCCTCATCGCCATCACCAACAACCCCTCCCAGTTCGGCCCCTTTGAGAGCGAGTGGAGCCGGGAGCAGAACCGTGACCGGCAGCTGCTGGTGCTGGAGGCCATGCTGGAGCAGGGCAAGATCAGCCAGCAGGAGTACGACGCCGCCAAGGCCGAGGAGGTCGTTTTCGTCAACGGCTACAGCAACACCGGCAACTACTACGGCGACGCCGTGGTGGCCGCGTCTGACGAGGCGGACGAGCCTGCGGCGGAGGCTGCCGCCACCGCCGCCTATAAGGCGCGCAACTCCTACTTTACCGACGCCCTCATCGAGGACGTGATCGAGGCGCTGATGGACGAGTTCGGCTACGACTATGCCACGGCCACCAAGGCGCTGTTCAACAAGGGCTACAAGATCTACACCACCCAGAACCACGAGTATCAGAAGATCGCCGAGCGGGTGTTTGAGGATCTGAACAACACGCCCTATACCCGTACCAACAGCAAGGGCGAGACCGAGCAGCTGCAGGGCGCCATCTCCGTCATCGACCCCTACACCGGCTACGTGGTGGCCATGGTGGGCGGCACCGGCGCCAAGACGACGGATCGCGGCTGGAACTGGGCCACATCGGTGCGGCCCTGCGGTTCTGCCGCCAAGCCCATCAGCACCTACGCACCGGCGCTGGATCGGGGCGTCATCACCGCCGCCAGCACCATCGACGACTATCCGGTGCTGATGCTCAACGACACCCCCTATCCCAAGAACGACAACGGCCGCTTCCAGGGTCTGACCACCATGCGCCGGGCGCTGGTGCAGTCGCTGAACACCTGCGCCGTGCGGGTGTGTATGCAGCTGAGCACCTGGGAGTCCTATGACTTCATGACCAGCAAGCTGGGCTTTACCACCCTGACCCAGTCCGACAGCGAGCAGGTGGGCGCCATGGCGCTGGGCGGCTACGCCCGGGGCGTCACCACCGAGGAGATGGCGGCGGCCTACGGCGCCTTCGTCAACGAGGGTATCTACACCAAGCCCCGCACCTTCATCCGGGTGGAGGACAACGCAGGCAACGTGATCCTGGAAAACGACATCCAGTCCAACGTGGCCATGAAGGCCAGCACCGCCGCGCTGATGAACAGCGTGCTGCAGGATGTGGTCAGCTGGGGCACCGGCTCCGCCGCCAACTTTGAGGGCATGACCCTGGCCGGCAAGACCGGTACCACCAACGATCTGAAGGATCGTTACTTCGTGGGCTACAGCCCCTACTACGTGGCCGCCTGCTGGGTGGGCTACGAGAGCAACAGCCGGGTCTCCTCCGGCGGCGTGAACCCGGCGGTGGCACTGTGGAAGAACGTCATGTCCCAGATCCACGCGGGTCTGGAGAAGAAGAGCTTCTTCTCCTGCGCCGATCTGGTGCAGGTCAGCGTGTGCTCCGACAGCGGTATGCTGGCCACGGAGCAGTGCCAGATGGATCCCCGGGGCAGCCGCGTCCGTACCGAGTGGGTGGCGGTGGACAACCAGCCCGGCGGTATGTGCACCATGCACAACGGCGGCGGTATGCTGGATTACACCCGTGATTACTTCGCCGGCTATCCCGATCTGGTGGCCGAGGACAGCGAGTACGTCCACTGGGGCAATCCCATCGGCGGCGACGAATACTCCACGCCTCCCGGCGGCTATGACAACAATGATGACAGCACCACCGACGACACACAGGGCGGCAATACCACCGATGACGTGACAGGCGATACCGCCGGCGGCAATACGGCTGACGGCGGCGGCGACAACGGCACCACCGGCGACACCGGACGGGACGACGATCTGGCGGGGCTGCTGGGGCGGCTCTATACCGACCTGACCGGCGTGCTGACGCTGGCGGGCTGAGAAATGTGACATGACCGGCGGTCTCGCCGGTGAAAGGGGGACGGCGCCATGGCAGCCATGCAGGTCAGCTGCTGCTTTTCCGGGCACCGTCCGGGGAAGCTGCCCTGGGGCTACCGGGAGGAGGATCCCCGGTGCGCGGCGCTGAAGGACGCCATCGCCGCCATGCTGGAAAAGGCCTATGACGACGGTTACCGGCACTTTATCTGCGGCATGGCCCAGGGCTGCGACCTCTATTTCTGCGAGGAGGCGCTGCGCCTGCGGGCGCGGCGTCCGGACGTGACGGTGGAGGCCGCCGTTCCCTGCCGGGATCAGGCCGCCCGCTGGGCGGCGGCGCAGCGGGCGCGGTACGAGGCGCTGCTGGCGCAGTGCGACAGGCGCACGCTGCTGCAGGAGCGGTACGACGGCGGCTGTATGCAGCGCCGCAACCGCTATATGGTGGATCACAGCGCCCTGCTGATCGCCGTCCATGACGGAAGCCCCGGCGGCACCCTGTATACCATCGAATACGCCCTGCGCTGCCGGCGGCACGTGCTGGTGCTGCCGCCTGTGGGCAGCGCATGGGAGAGAAAAGGAGATATGTGATATGACCACCACCTATACCTATACGCCCCGCGGCGTCTGTTCCCGCCGCATGACGGTGGAGCTGGAGGACGGCGTGATCCGGGATGTGCGGATCGAGGGCGGCTGCAACGGCAACCTGCAGGGCATCTCCCGGCTGGTGATCGGCATGAAGGCCAGCGACGCCATCGCCCGAATGCAGGGCATTTCCTGCAGCGGCAAAGGCACCTCCTGTCCCGACCAGCTGTCCATCGCCCTGACGGAGGCGCTGAAAAAGGTGCAGAGCAGCGGGGAATAAAGGCGGCAGCGCGCAGAGAGCGGCCGTACCATCGGATTGACAAGGGCAGACCCCTGTTAATCGATGGTAATATGTGAGAACGACAAACAGCGGCTCCTGTTCCCAAGTGGAACAGGAGCCGCTGTTGTTTGCGGTTTGAATGCGCTGCTTTACCGGAAGAGCTCGCCCACGGTGGGGTTGCCGGCGGCCTGGGACTCGTCGGTGTCGATATGCATGGTGGTAGCGCCGCCCACGTTGACGCGCACCACCACGTCGTCGAAGATCAGCTTACGACCCTCGCCGCCGCAGGCGACGCGGATGATCTCCTTGTCCTTGACGCCCATCTTGGCGGCGTCCTCTTCGGTGACGTGCAGGTGGCGCTTGGCGATGATCACGCCCTCGGTGAGCTGGATCTCGCCCTTGGGCCCCACCAGCTTACATGCGCCGGAGCCCTTCACATCGCCGCTCTCGCGGACAGGAGCGTCGATGCCCAGCGTGCGGGCGTCGGTGGCGGAGATCTCCACCTGATCGGCCTTGCGGACGGGGCCGAGGATGGACACGTTGGCCATTTCCTTCTTGGGGCCGACGATGGTCAGACGCTCGTTGCTGGCGTACTGGCCGGGGTAGGACAGGGGCTTGCGGATGGTCAGCTGATAGCCCTCGCCGAACAGCTTCTCCACGGACTCCTGGGTCAGATGGATGTGACGGGCAGATGTTTCGATCATGAATGACATGGTGATTTTCCTCCTTATACGCGGCGTGCGCCGCCTGTGTTTGCAGCGATCGATCAACAAGGGAAAACACGCCGGACAGCGTGTCTTTCCTTGTCAACCGATGACAGGGTAATTGTATCACAGCGCGGCGGCGGTTGCAAGGAGTATTTCACGGCCTGCCGTGCGGTCTGCCGCTGGTGATGAAAAAACCGCGCCCGGAGCGAAAATACGTCGAAAACCACTTGCAAGGGGGGAATTTGGGTGGTATAATCGACTCATATATGTGAGATGACGGGATGACCGTCAGGAAACCGCACATATGTGCGGTTCGTTTCTTCTTTGAGAAGAAACGAGAGAATTTCGGCCAGTCATCGGTGCGGAGAGACCCCACTTTTGCCGGCGGGGGGGAATTCAGCGAGCCGGCAAAAATAATATACTGGAGGAAAATCATGGGCAAGAAAAAGACGAGCAGACGGGCGCTGCTGACCAGTGTGATGGCATTGGTCATGTGCCTGGTGATGCTGGTGGGTACCACCTTCGCGTGGTTCACCGACAGTGTCACCAGCGGCGTCAACACCATCAAGTCCGGTAATCTGGACGTGGCGCTGGCGTATGAAAAGACGGAAAACGAATTTGCGGATGTCACCGAGAGCACCAGGCTGTTTGATGACGCCGCGCTGTGGGAGCCGGGTCATGTGGAGTACACCGTGCTGAAGGTCAGCAACGTGGGCTCTCTGGCGCTGCGCTATCAGCTGGGCATCAACGTGGCCGGCGAGGTGGGCAGCACCAACGTGCTGGATCAGGCTTTCCAGCTGTCCACCTACCTGCGCTATGCGGTGCTGGAAGGCGACAAGTGCAGCCTGAATCGCGCTGAGATGCTGCGGGCCGCCGGTGACGGCAAGCAGCTGGCCAGCTACACCGGCGCCGAGACCACGCTGCTTCCCGCTGCGGCGGATATGGTGACCGTCGTGGTCTGGATGCCCACCACCGTGGGCAACGAGGCCAACCACAAGACCGGCGTGGCCGCGCCCTCCATCAAGCTGGGTGTGAATCTGGTGGCGACGCAGACGCCGTATGAGAACGACAGCTTCGGCAGCGACTACGATAAGGACGCCAACGGCAGCCCCGACACAGCCGGTTGGAGCGTCAGCGCCAATGTGACGGCGCCTGTGGCGGCTGAGGGCGATACCGTCCTGAAAAATGCCGACGGTACCGTGGTGCTGACGGCGCCCGCCGGTTCCACGACCGCCCGGAAGCTGACGCTGACGGTGGCACCCACCGCGACGCCGGACGGCGTTACGGTCGGCAGCAGCCAGACCAGCAAGGCCTACGAGATCACCCTGAAGGATCAGGACGGCAATGCGGTGACCGCTGCCGCAGGTACGGTCTTTACGGTGAATCTGTTCGTGGGCAAGAACCTGACCGGCGTGAGAGTGTATCACAACGATGCCGAGATGGCGGCGGCCTACGATGCGGCCACCGGCTTTGTGACCTTTACCACGGACAGCTTCAGCCCCTACACGGTGGTCTATGACATGGCGGATACCTTCAAGCGCGGCGTCACGGTGTCCGGCATTGCGGGCTATGAGAATGTGGTGTTTGCCACGCTGCAGGACGCTTATAACGAGATCAGCCCCAAGGTGGAGGCGCTGAGCGGTCTGGGTCAGGAGGTCACCTGCACGCCGGATCAGTTTGACGCGTTCTATACCGACGACGGCAAGATCACCTGGACGATCTATGAGCCCCAGAAGCTGACGGAAGAGCTGACGTTCTCCTTCGGCAGAAAGGCCTCCTACTATGGCCAGCGCAGCCTGACGGAGATCAACGTGGTGGCCGGCAACAGCTCCGCCGCGCTGGATCTGAGCGCCACCAACGGTACGTTCGCGCTGCCCTACAACTGGTGGGGCGACAGCGTCAGCAACATCACCTTCCTGTTCAAGGGCATTACCTTCGACGGCATCAAGCGCATCCCCGCCACCTGGGCAAATCAGACGATGCGCACGCCGTACATCTTTGATGGCTGCACGTTCAACGGCAGCCTCTACGGCTATCATGATTACAACATTGACCTGACCATCAAGAACTGCACGTTCAATGCCCCGGCCAACACCCCATATGCCATCGTGCTGCAGTCCACCACGGGTATTCCCGGCATCGTGACGCTGGACGGCAACACCTTTAACGGCTACACCCGCGGCATCAATATGCAGCGTCCCGGTACGAAGTTCATCGTGACCAACAACACGATCACCAGCACCGTGAGCGTGTCTGACCGCGGTGCGATCCAGATCACCGACGGCGCGTCCTTTGTGGTCACCGGCAACACCGTCAATGTGAACGCCGGCAACGCATTCTGGTTCCACGACGCCGCCAAGAATGCGGATGTTACCTATACCATCAGCGACAATGACATCACGGCGCCTTACCTGGGTTACAGCGGCGCTTCCTTCGATGTCAACCCGAAGATCACCTCCGCAGGCAACAAGTTCAACAGCACGAACACCCAGCTGTGCATGAAGAAGGGCGCTACGGAGGCGACGGCGACCAACCTGACGGCCATCAAGTGATCCATTTGCTGTTTTCCCGCATCCTCTGCGGTGCGTGAATGACCTTCCCTGCCGCAAAGCCTGCCCATTCGGGCAGGCTTTGCGGTCTTCTCCCACAGTATGCCGCATGGCTGCGGAAAGAGGGACGGTCATGAAAATTAGGAGTTGACGAACGACGGGATTTGTGATAACATATACTGCGGCTTACAAAATGCTTGTGTGGCTCAGCTGGCAGAGCAGCTCACTCGTAATGAGCAGGTCGCCGGTTCGAATCCGGCCACAAGCTCCAAAAAACAGCACCCTCCCGGGTGCTGTTTTTTTGTTGAGCTTGTCCGGAGTCGAAGTTTATCCCCCCTTGCGGGGGAAATCCGGCCACAAGCTCCAAAAAACAGCACCCTCTCGGGTGCTGTTTTTTTGTTGAGCTTGTCCGGAGTCGAAGTTTATCCCCCTTGCGGAGGAAATCCGGCCGCAGACGCCAAAAGAAAAAACGCGTCCGCTCTTGCATAAGCGGCGGTGACGGCTTACAATAGACCCAGCGTTATACTGACAAGAGAACTGCAAGGAGGAGTTTTGTCATGATACAAGTCAATGCCATGGGCGATGCCTGCCCCATCCCCGTTGTCAAGACGCTGCACGCCATGAAGGAGCTGCAGGGCGCCGGCACCGTGCAGACGCTGGTGGACAACCGGGTGGCTGTGGAGAACCTGACCCGGCTGGCCGAGAGCAAAGGCTGCACCATCGAGACGGAGCAGCTGGGCGAGAAGGAATACCGGGTGACCATCACCGTGGGCGAGGGTGCGGAGCTGCCGGAGACGGCAGACAGCATCTGCACCGTCCCCGCGGCGGACAATACCGTGGTGGTCGTGTCCGCCGACCACATGGGCGAGGGCGACGAGACGCTGGGCAAGATCCTGCTGAAGGGCTTTCTGTTCGCCCTGACCCAGCAGGAGACGCTGCCCAGAACCATTCTGTTTTACAACGGCGGCGCGTTCGTCACCTGCGAAGGCTCCGCCTCACTGGAGGATCTGCAGAAGCTGGCGGAGCAGGGCGTGGAGATCCTCACCTGCGGCACCTGCCTGAATCACTACGGCCTGACGGAGCAGCTGCGGGTGGGCGGCGTGACCAATATGTACGTCATCGTGGAGAAGCAGATACAGGCCACGAAGGTCATCCGTCCCTGATGCGGCAGAGAAAACCGGCGCTGGTCATCACCTTTGACACCACGTCTCAGGCCATGGCGGCGGAGGCGCTGCTCCAGAACGGCGGTCTGCCGGGGCGGATGATCCCCCTGCCGTCCCAGATCGCGGCGGGCTGCGGGCTGGCGTGGAAGGCGCTGCCGGAGGAGAGGGACATACTGTGCGCCGCGCTGGACGCGGCAGGCGCCGTCTACGGCGGCTGCTTCATATTGGAGATGTATTGATGGAAAAGCTCATCTATCTGGACAACGCGGCCACCACGCTGCACAAGCCGCCCCGGGTGGCGGAAGCCGTGGCGCAGGCCATTCTGACGGCGGGCAACGCCGCCCGGGGCGCTCACGGCGCTTCTCTGCAGGCGTCCCGCACGGTGTTCCGGACGCGGCAGAAGCTGGCGCGTCTGCTGGGTTGTCCCCGGCCGGATCACGTGGTGTTCACCGCCAACTCCACCATGGCGCTGAACATCGCCATACAGGGGCTGCTTTCGCCGGAGGATCACGCCATTTCCACCGATCTGGAGCACAACTCCGTGCTGCGCCCCCTGTATGCCCTACAGGCGCAGGGCATGGGGCTGGACTTCGTCCGGGCTGACCGGCAGGGGCGCATCCGGTACGAGGACTTTGCGCCGCTGTTCCGCGCCAACACCAGAGCCGTGGTCTGCACCCACGCCTCCAACCTGACGGGGGATATGCTGGACGTGGCGCGTATTGCGGAGCTTGCCCACGCCCACGGGGCACTGTTGATCGTGGACGCCTCCCAGACGGCAGGCACGATGCCCATCGACATGACCGCGCTGGGCATTGATGTGCTGTGCTTCACCGGCCACAAGGGGCTGCTGGGGCCACAGGGCACCGGTGGGCTGTGCATCCGTCCCGGTGTGGACATCCGTCCCCTGCTGCGGGGCGGCAGCGGCGTCCACTCCTTTGACCGGGAGCAGCCGCTGGACTACCCCACCCGTCTGGAGGCGGGTACGATGAACAGCCACGGTCTGGCCGGACTGGACGCGGCGGCGGATTACCTGCTGGAAACAGGTGTGGACAGCATCGAGCGAAAGGAACACGCCCTGATGCGGCGGTTCTATGAGGGCGTGCGGCAGCTTGACGGCGTGACGGTCTACGGCGACTTTGCCGTGCCCCGCCGGGCGGCCATCGTGGCGCTGAATGTCCGGGATCACGACTCTGCCGAGATAGCGGACGCGCTGTATGCCGACTACGGCATCGCCACCCGCCCCGGCGCTCACTGTGCGCCCCGGATCCATGAGGCGCTGGGCACCGAGCGGCAGGGTGCGGTGCGGTTCAGCTTCTCCGTGTTCAACACGGAGGAAGAAGCAGACGCCGCCATCCACGCCGTAAAGGCGTTGGCAGAAGAATGCACCCCATAAAATCATGATCAAGGTAGAAACAGGCGTTTGGAGCCAGCTCCAAACGCCTGCTTACATTCCGGAAAGTGCTTGCGCAGTGCAAGAAGCGACAGCTGCTGCGTTAACAGCAAAACTTACACCCACTATAACATTCCATAGCTTTACTTTTCCTGTTAAATATTCTACTATATAGTCACAAGGAAAAAGAAACCCACCGATGAGAATATTTACAAGGAGGAATCTACCATGAAGAACTTC
>CAKTMQ010000050.1 GCA_934573945.1 uncultured Oscillospiraceae bacterium
GGCCATGGTGTTGTAGTTGGGATAGAACGGCTCGGGGATCAGGATCTCGTCGCCGTCGTCCAGAATGCAGTTCATGGTGATCTGCAGCGCCTCGCTGCCGCCGTTGGTGATGAGGATGTCGCCCTTTTCAAAGTGCATCCCCAGATCGTCGTAGTACTTCTGAATGGCGTCGATCAGCGCGGGGATACCGGGAGACGGCGCGTAGGCCAGCACCGGCAGATCGAAGTGCCGCACGGCCTCAAAATAGGCCTTGGGGGTCTCGATGTCCGGCTGGCCGATATTCAGGTGATAGATCTTCTTGCCCTTTGCCTCTGCCGCCACTGCATAAGGGTGAAACTTACGCATGGGGGACAGGCCGCATTTCAAAACCTTACTGGAAAACTTCATATCATTGCCTCCTCGTTTTGCTTGACGGCAGAAAGGCGCACTTCCTGCGTTTGTTATCAACATACTAGCCCATTTTGCCCGAAACGTCAAGACGAAAAGGCCGACTGGCATAAGAAAACATACGGTTTTGCCTGTGCCTGTCCGGCTAAAATCACCCGAAAAAATTCCCCCATACGTCAGTATGGGGGAATTTTTGCAGCCGATTTTATCTCGAACTTGCTTTGGCAAAACTGCTTCGCACCAGAAAAGAACGCATTTTGTGCAGAGACAAGGCGCGCTGCCGCAGGCATACTGGATGTCTGGCAAGGCAGTGCAACGCAGTCGTCTGTGCAAAATGCGCCTTTTATGGCGTGTGTTTTCTTGTGTCAGGCGGCCTAAAAGGGCAGCCCCCTCACAGGGCTGCCCCATTGCAGGTATTTCAGTTCATCTGCTTGCGGCGGCTCAGGTTCACCGTGCCGTCGGTCATGGAGTTGAGGGAATCCAGACTCTTGCCGGTGCCCTCCGCCACGCAGGAGATGGCGTCGTCCGCCACCATGGTGTGGATACCGGTGCGGGCGGTGATGAGCTTGTCAAAGCCGTCCACCAGACTGCCGCCGCCGGTCATCATGATGCCGTTGTCGGAGATGTCCGCCACCAGCTCCGGCGGGGTGCGCTCCAGCACGCCGTGTACGGCTTCCAGGATCCGCTCCACCGGTTCCTCAAAGGCCTCCAGCATCTCGGTGGAGGTGATGGTCAGCGTCTTGGGCAGACCGGTCAGCAGGCAGCGACCCTTCACGTCGATGGAGGTCTCCTCCTCCTTGGGGAACACGCAGCCGATCTTGATCTTCAGCATCTCGGCGGTGCGCTCGCCCACCAGCACATTGTGCTTGCGGCGCATATACTTGACGATGGCCTCGTTGAACTGGTCGCCGGCCACCTTGATGGAGGCGGACTCCACCACGCCGGAGAGGGAGATGACGGCGATGTCCGTGGTGCCGCCGCCGATGTCCACCACCATGTGGCCGTCGGGCTTGGCAATGTCGATCCCGGCGCCGATGGCAGCCGCCACAGGCTCCTCGATCAGATACACACGGCGGGCGCCGGCCTGAATACCGGCATCTACCACGGCGCGCTCCTCCACCTCGGTGATGCCGGAGGGCACGCAGATAATGACCCGGGGCTTGAACAGCTGGAAGCCGCCCGTCACCTTGTGGATAAACTCCTTGAGCATCCGCTCGGTCATGTCATAGTCGGAGATCACGCCCTCGCGGAGAGGACGGATGGCCACAATGTTGCCGGGTGTACGACCCAGCATGGCCTGCGCCTCGGCGCCTACCTTCAGCAGGCGGCCGGTGTTTTTGTCGATGGCCACCACCGACGGCTCGTTGAGCACCACGCCCTTACCCTTGATATATACCAGCACCGAAGCGGTGCCCAGATCGATGCCAATATCTTTTGCCAAAGAACACATAGCTCTGTACCTCATCATTTCTCGTTATGGTGTACGGCAATAGCCGAATTTATCCCAATTAAGTATTATACTGACCGCAGTACAGTTTTGCAAGTGCAACTTGCAAATGTTCACACTTTTGTTACCGAATGCCGTCTGTGCGCCCCGGGTGCCGCCGTACACACCTCTACTGTGCCCGGAAATGCACCGGTTTACTCCTCCCGCACCAACGCCAGCGTCAGACACATGACGTCTGCCGCTCCGGCAGCCTTCAGAACCTGTGCGCAGGCACCCAGCGTGGCGCCGGTGGTGCAGATGTCGTCCACCAGCAGCAGCCGCTTGCCGGCGAAGCGCTCCGTCGATACCGCCTCGTAGACGCCGGCCACGTTGGCGCGGCGCGCCGCCGGGTCGTCCAGCCCGGACTGAGGCGGGTTGTCGGTGTTTTTACGCAGGGTCTCCAGCGGCATGACGTGCCAGTCCACGCAGGCGCTGCCCGCCAGAAACCGCGCCTGATCAAAGCCCCGCTTGCGCAGCCGCTTTTTGCTCACCGGCACCCAGGTAACGGCGTCGAATTCACCGCTGTAGGCCTCGGCGGCGGTGGCGGCCATCAGCTGGCCGAAGCACTCCAGTCCGCCCAGCTGTTTTTTGAATTTGAAGGCCAGAATGGCGTCCCGCACCCTGCCCTCATAGTACAGCGGCGCCGCGCAGCGTCCGAAGTCCGCACCCCGGCGGATCTCCTGGCAGAAGGGCAGCGTGCCGCGGCAGTCGCCGCACAGCAGTTTCTTGCCCTGCACCATGCCGCCGCAGAAAGGGCATTTGCGGGGGAAGAAAAGATTCATCAGGCCGTTTGCGGCGTCGTTGAGCTGCTCATTGAAGCCCATGGGATACCTCCTCCTTCAATCTCCTACGCAGGCCGCTGTAGCGGCGCTGCTGCCTGTCGTTGGCTGCCATCTGTGCCGGTGCGGCGTCGTCGCCCACCAGTACCAGCAGTTCCCGTGCCCGGGTGATGGCGGTGTACAGCACACCCCGCACCATCAGCGCCGGTGCCACCGGCGCCGATACCAGAATGACCGCCCGGTATTCGCTGCCCTGCGCCTTATGTACCGTCATGGCGTAGGCCATGTCCAGCTGACTGAGCAGGTCTGCGGTGTATACACAGGTGCGCTCGTCAAAACGAATGGTGATCAGCTCCCCGGAGGGGTCGATCTCCCGGATCACCCCCACGTCGCCGTTGAAGATCCCGGCGCCCATGGTGCCGTCGTCCTTCTCCCAGACCACGTCGTAGTTGTTGCGGGTCTGCATCACCCGGTCACCCTCCCGGAACACCAGATCGCCCCACAGCTTCTGCTTTTTCTGGGGTGTGGGCGGGTTCAGCGCCGCCTGCAGGGCGCGGTTCAGGTTCACGGTGCCGCATACGCCCTTACGGGTGGGCGAGAGCACCTGTATCTGCTCGGCGGGGATGCCCATCTTGCCGGGCAGCCGTTCGCAGCAGAGCTCCACCACCGTCTGCACCAGCCGATCCGGCGAGCGGCGGCAGAGGAAGAAAAAGTCATTCTGGGTGTTGCGCAGCTCCGGCGGCTGGCCGCAGTTGACGGCGTGGGCGTTCCGGATGATGGCGCTGGCCTCTGCCTGCCGGAAGATCTCCGTCAGCGACACCGCCGGGATCACACCGCTGCGCAGCAGGTCGCCCAGCACGTTGCCTGCGCCCACCGACGGCAGCTGATCCGGGTCGCCCACCATCACCAGCCGGCAGCCCGGCCGCATGGCGCGCAGCAGCGACGCCATCAGCTCCAGATCCACCATACTCATCTCGTCCACGATGACCGCGTCCGCCTCCAGCGGCTCTTTTTCGTTTTTGCGGAAGGTCACCTCACCGGTCAGCTCGTTCCAGCTCATACCCAGCGCCCGGTGGACGGTCTGGGCGTCGCGGCCGCACAGCTGGCTCATGCGCTGCGCGGCGCGGCCTGTGGGCGCCAGCAGCAGCGTGTCCAGCCCCATGGCGTCAAACAGCGCCACGATGCCCCGTACCGAGGTGGTCTTGCCGGTGCCGGGGCCACCGGTCAGCAGCAGTACGCCCCGCTCCGCCGCCAGCTCCACCGCCCGGCGCTGCTCCGGCGCATAGGCGATGCCCTGCTGGGTCTGGATGCGGTCGATGATCTTCTCCGCGTTCCGGCCGCTGTCCCAGGCGTCGCCGCAGGCGGCAGCCAGCCGCTTGGCCACATAGACCTCCGCCTCGTACATCCGCCGCAGGTAGCAGCCCTCCACGTTGGCGATGGGCTTGCACACCACCGCCTGCCGCTCCGCCAGATCGTCCAGCGCCTTCTCCGCGGCGTCGGCTCCCACGCCGATCAGCTGCGCCGTGGCGGCGATCAGCTTGGCGCGGGGCAGGAACACGTGGCCGTTGGACAGGTTGTGCTGCAGCTCATACAGCACCGCCGCCTCCGTCCGGCAGGGATCCTCCCCGTCAAAGCCCATGGCCAGCGCGATCTCGTCCGCCGCGGCGAAGTCCACGCCGCAGCGCTCGTCGGTGAGCAGGTAGGGGTTGGACTTCAGCCGCTCCAGCGTCTGGTCGCCGTAGGCGCGCAGCAGTCCCATAGCCAGCGTCACCGGCAATTCATACCGGCTGAGGAATTCCATCACCCGCCGCAGCCCGGTGAGACTGCGGAAAGCGGCGGAGATCTCCATGGCCTTTTTGGCAGTAATCCCCTTGATGGTGCTCAGCCGCTCCGGCTCCTCCTCGATCACCCGCAGGGTGTCGGCGCCGAAGCGCTCCACCAGCCGCATGGCAGTGGCGGAGCCCACGCCCTTGAGCACGCCCGAGGACAGGTAGCACACGATGCTCTCCTCGTCCTCCGGCATCCGGCGCTCCACCAGCTCGGCGGTCAGCTGCGTGCCGTAGGCGGGGTGGTTGACCCACATACCGGAGACGGTCATGGCCTCGCCGGCGGCGGCAAAGGGGATGCAGCCTACCACAGTGACCACTTCACCCTGATCGGTCAGCAGGTGCAGAACGGTATAGCCGTTTTCCTCATTCTGGAAAACCACATTTTCCACGGTGCCCTCGATGGTGCCGTGTTCACCCATGGGTATCCCCCCATTTCTCCAGTGTGATGTTCGTAAAAGCAACGTTGGGAAATTGCCGGGCGGCCGCCGCTGCCCGGCGGCGTCCGGTGTCGGAAAGTCCGTGATCCAGCAGCGTCACCGGCAGTCCGGCCAGACGGCCGAGCAGCTGCTCCAGCTGTTCGGCGTCGCCGGATAAGGGTACCAGAAGGGGTACATAAATCGCCCTTTTGGGGCACATAAACCCATCGTAAAGTACCCATAAAACGGCGGCGATGCCCACTGCCTCCAGAAAAGCGGACAATCCCTCCAGAAAGATCGTCATGCCCTGTCACCCCCTGCCATTCTATGCCGGGGGACGGCGCCGGGTCTTACCGGTGCAGCATCTTTTTCAGATACTGTCCGGTGTAGGACGCCGGTACCGCCGCCACCTGTTCCGGTGTGCCCACGGCCACCACGGTGCCGCCGCCGATGCCGCCTTCGGGTCCCAGGTCAATCAGATAGTCGGCGCACTTGATCACGTCCAGATTGTGCTCGATAACCAGCACCGTGTTGCCGCCGTCCACCAGCCGCTGCAGAACGGCCAGCAGCTTTTTCACATCGTCGGCGTGCAGGCCGGTGGTGGGCTCGTCCAGAATATAGATGGTGCGGCCTGTGGAGCGCTTACTCAGCTCTGTGGCCAGCTTGACGCGCTGTGCCTCGCCGCCGGAGAGGGTGGTGGAGGACTGTCCCAGCTTCACGTAGCCCAGTCCTACCTCCTGCAGGGTCTGGAGCCGCCCGGCGATCTTGGGCAGGGCGGAGAAGAAGGGCAGCGCCTCGTCCACCGTCATGTCCAGCACGTCGGAGATGGACTTGCCCTTGTAGCGCACCTCCAGCGTCTCCCGGTTGTAGCGCTTGCCGCGGCACACCTCGCAGGGAACGTACACGTCCGCCAGGAAGTGCATCTCGATCTTCAGCACACCGTCGCCGCAGCAGGCCTCGCACCGGCCGCCCTTGGTGTTGAAGGAGAAACGCCCCGGGCCGTAGCCCCGCGCCTTGGCTTCCGGCAGGGAGGCGAACAGGTCACGGATGTCGTTGAACAGGTTGGTATAGGTGGCGGGATTGGAGCGGGGCGTGCGGCCGATGGGACTCTGGTCGATGTTGATGACCTTGTCCAGATGCTCCTCCCCCTCTACGGCGTCATGCCGGCCGGGATGCGCTTTCATCCGGTTGAGATCCGCGCCCAGCCGCTTGAAGATGATCTCGTTCACCAGTGAGCTTTTGCCGCTGCCGCTGACGCCGGTGACGCAGGTCAGAGTACCCAGCGGCACCGAGACATCGATGTTTTTCAGGTTGTTCTCCCGGGCGCCCCGGACGGTCAGCCATTTGCCGCTGCCGCTGCGGCGGTGAGCGGGGACTTCGATGCGCTTTCTGCCGCTGAGGTACTGCCCGGTGAGACTGTTGGGATCGGCCATCACCTGCTCCGGCGTACCGGCGGCCACCACCTGCCCGCCCAGCGCACCGGCACCGGGGCCGATGTCGATGAGCCAGTCCGCGGCGCGCATGGTGTCCTCGTCGTGCTCTACCACGATCAGGGTGTTGCCCAGATCCCGGAGGCGGCGCAGGGTGTCCAGCAGCTTGTCGTTGTCCCGCTGGTGCAATCCGATGGACGGCTCATCCAGAATGTACAGCACACCCATCAGGCTGCTGCCGATCTGGGTGGCCAGACGGATGCGCTGGCTCTCACCGCCGGACAGGGTGCCGGAGGAGCGGCTGAGGGTCAGATAGCTCAGCCCCACCGACTGCAGAAACCGCAGCCGGGAGCCGATCTCCTTCAGGATCTGGGCGGCGATCATCTGCTGGCTGCCGGTGAGGGTCAGGCCGTCAAAAAAGGCGATCTCTTCATCCACCGGCAGCGTGGTGGCGTCGTGGATGGACAGGCCGCCCACCGTGACGGCCAGCGCCTCCGGCCGCAGCCGCTTTCCCTGACAGGCAGGGCAGGGGCAGGCGGCCATAAAGGACTCGATCTCCTTTTTGCTGGCGTCGGACTGAGTCTCCACATACCGCCGCTCCAGATTGTTGGCGATGCCCTCAAAGGCCTGGTGCAGCACGCCCTTGCCCCGGGGCTGGTCGTATTCCAGCGTCAGCTTTTCGCCTTTCGTACCGTAGAGGATGATGTCCTTTACCTCTTGGGACAGCTGGGCATAGGGGGTGCGCAGAGAGAAATTGTAGCGTTTGCTCAGCGCGTCAAAATACATACGGGAGATGCCGTCGGAGCGGATGGAGTTCCAGCCGGTGGCCACTACGGCGCCGTCCAGAATGGACTTGCTCTCATCGGGGATCACCAGCGTGGGATCAACCTTCAGCTGCATCCCCAGACCGGTACAGGTGGGGCAGGCGCCGAAGGGGCTGTTGAAGGAGAACAGGCGGGGCGCCAGCTCCTCGATGGACACGCCGCAGTCCTCGCAGGCATAGTTCTGGGAAAAGGTGAGATCCTGTTCCTCCCGCAGCAGATTCACCGTCACCAGTCCGCCGGACAGATTGGAGGCGGTCTCCACACTGTCGGTGAGCCGGGTGGTGATGTCGGGTCGGACGATCAGGCGATCCACCACGATGTCGATCTGGTGCTTGTTGTTCTTGACCAGCCTGATCTCCGCGTCCAGCTCGTGGAGCTCACCGTCGATCCGGGCGCGGACATAGCCGCTGCGGCGGGCGTCCTCCAGCACCTTGGTGTGCTCACCCTTCCGACCCCGCACCACCGGCGCCATCACCTGGATCCGGGTGCCCTCCGGCAGGGCCATGATCTGGTCGATGATCTGGTCAATGGTCTGCTGGCGGATCTCCTTGCCGCATTTGGGGCAGTGGGGTATGCCCACCCGCGCCCACAAAAGACGCATATAGTCGTAGATCTCCGTCACGGTGCCCACGGTGGACCGGGGATTCTTGCTGGTGGTCTTCTGGTCGATGGAGATAGCGGGGGACAGACCGTCAATATAGTCCACGTCCGGTTTATCCATCTGCCCCAGAAACATACGGGCGTAGCTGGACAGACTCTCCACATAGCGGCGCTGTCCCTCGGCGTAGATGGTGTCGAAAGCCAGAGAGCTTTTGCCGCTGCCGGAAAGGCCGGTCAGCACCACCAGCTTGTCCCGGGGAATGGTGACGTCGATGTTCTTCAGGTTGTTCTCCCGGGCGCCCTTGATGAAAATTTCCTTTTGCATGGTATTCCTCGATTCTGCATCGTTTTGTTGCAGATAAGTGTAGTAAAATCAATTTTTAATGTCAATAGAGACTTGAAAAGTTTCGCGCTGTGAGCGAAAAACCTCTCTTATACGATTACGTCCGCGGTGTCCGCCCGCAGCAGCGCCAGCAGGTCGTCGGGGCGGCACTCCACCTGAAAGCCGATCTTCCCGGCACTGACACAGATGGTGTCGTACAGCAGCGCTGTCTCGTGGAACACGGTGGGAAACTGCTTTTTCATGCCCACCGGACTGCATCCGCCGTGGACATAGCCCGTCAGGGGCAGCAGCTCCTTCTGGGGCAGCATGGCGATAGACTTCTCCCCCACCGCTTTGGCCGCTTTTTTCAGGTCGAGATTCTCCGCCACGGGAATGTCAAACACGTAGTATGCCCCGCTGGCGCCCTTTGTTACCAGCGTTTTGAACACCTGCTCCGCCGGCTGGTGCAGCGTGGCGGCCACCGACACGCCGTCAATGGCGCCGTTGGGATCATAGGTGTGGGCGGTATAGGAGATCTTCTTTTGCTCCAGCGTCCGCATGACGTTGGTCTTTTCTTCTTTATTCTTTGCCATAGGGACAGCCTCCTTTGTTCATTGTGGGAAAAATTTTACAGAAGATGGAACTGGTACAGACGAATCAGGGACAGCACCAGAATATGGACGGGGTAAAAGGCGTAAAAGCCGTACTGCACCACGCGGTTGGAAAAGCCCCGCCGGCCGTTGTAGAGCCAGATCGGCAGCAGCGCCAGCATGGCGTACAGCTCGATGGTGACGGCGCCGCCCATGACGGCCAGACAGAAAAAGGCCAGCCCGACGGCCTGCGCCGCCATTTTCGCAGCCGAGCCATAGGGGGCGCGGTGGACGGCGTAGAACATGGGCACCAGCAGCATGCCCCAGCCGCCGTAGTCCGTATGGCACGTCTCCAGCAGCCAGAAGGCGGCCGCCATGGCCGCGGCCGTGGGCAAAAAGGTGGGCAGCCGCCGTTTTTTCAGCGACCAGTCCATGAGCCAGCACAGCAGCGCGCCGGCCAGCAGCGTCCACAGTACGTTCTGGGCATAGCGGTACCAGACCTGCGTCACGCTGACCATCAGGTTAAAGGGAATCTCCGAGAGCACCGCGAACACCAGCAGCCGCAGGGCGTATTTCCACCGGCTGCGGGTGTACACACAGCCCTCGGCCACGAGAAAACAGAAGATGGGAAAGGCCACCCGCCCCACGCACCGCAGCAGAAGATCGTCAGGAAACAGCGTGGCGCCCATGTGGTCGATGAACATGGTGCAGATGGCGATGAGCTTCAGGTGGAAGCCGTTGATGAACCGGTATTTTTGCATGGTGTGTCTCCTTTTGCCAGCAGGGCGACGCTGCCCAGCACGCAGCCCACGCCCAGGATTGTCCATAGGTACAGCGTCTCGTGGAACACCGCCGCGCCCACCAGCGTCTCCACCACCGGCTCGATGCTGGTGATGATGGAGGCGCGGCCGCTCTCCACGCCCTCCAGACCGCGGGTGTAGAAGATATAGGGCAGCACGGTGGCCACGATGACCACGCTCAGGGAGCCGGTGATGCCCCGGGGCTGCTGCAGTACCGGCAGCAGCGCGGGGAAGTCCGCGAAAAAGAGGGAGCCCAGACCCGCCACCAGAAACGTCCAGTAGATCATGGTGTAGCTCTTGTAATGCTGCAGGCCGTAGTGGGCGAACACGGTGTAGCTGGCATAGCACAGGCCGGAGGCCACGCCCAGAGCGATGCCCGTCCAGGAGGCGGTCATATTGCCGCCCAGAATGCCGCTGACCAGCACGCAGCCCAGCAGTGAGATACACAGCGCCGCCAGCTTCCGCTTCGTCAGCGGGGTCTTCCACAGCAGGGCGCTGGCCAGCACCACGAAGGAGGGCGCCAGATACAGCAGCACCGCCGCCACCGACAGGGAGCACAGGGTCTGGCACTTGAAGTACACCAGACTCAGCAGCAAAATGCTGATCAGTCCCGAGCCGAGGAAGATGGGCAGATGCCGCAGCCGGATCCGGAATACCTCCCGGTGGAACAGGGCGAATACCACCGTCAGCACCACCATCGTGCCGAAATTGCGGATAAACACCCGGTTGCCCAAGGAGACGCCCGCTTCGGTGAGCAGGCGGTTGGAAAAGCCGATGAAGCCCCAGCACACGGCGCTGAGGATCACGTACACATAGGAGATATAC
>CAKTMQ010000051.1 GCA_934573945.1 uncultured Oscillospiraceae bacterium
CCGGTGGATATGTCGCTGACCTTTTTGCAGCTGTGCCATGCCCAGACCTGCGGCAAGTGCGTGCCCTGCCGTATCGGCCTGGGACAGCTGACCAAGTTGATCGAGCAGGTGCTGGACGGCACGGCGGATATGAGCACGCTGGCCATCATTGAAAAGACGGCGCGCAGCATCGTCAATACCGCGGACTGTGCCATCGGGCGCGATGCGGCACGGCTGGTGGTGGACGGTCTGGAGGGTTTCCGGGACGACTATGTGGAGCATATCGAGCACCACCGCTGTCTGGCCAGCCTCGCGCTGCCGGTGCCCTGCGTGGCGCTGTGTCCCGCCGGGGTGGATGTGCCCGGTTACATGGCGCTGGTGGAGGCGGGGCGCTGCGCCGACGCGGTGCGCCTGATTCGCAAGGACAATCCCATGCCAACTGCCTGCGCCTATATCTGCGAGCATCCCTGCGAGGCGCGCTGCCGTCGGAATATGATCGACGCGCCGCTGAACATCCGGGGGCTGAAGCGCTACGCGGTGGACAACGCCGGCGATGTGCCCCAGCCCGCCTGTGCGCCGGCCACCGGCAAGACCGTGGCGGTGATCGGCGGAGGCCCCAGCGGCCTGAGCTGCGCCTACTATCTGGCACTGATGGGACACAAGGTCACCATCTATGAGGAGCGCAGGCAGCTGGGAGGAATGCTGCGCTACGGCATTCCCAACTACCGCTTCCCCCGGGAGAAGCTGGACGGGGAGATCCGCTCCATCCTGTCGCTGGGCATCGAAGCCTACACGGACGTGACGGTGGGACGGGACATTACCTTTGAGCAGCTGCAGCAGACGTATGACTGCCTTTACATCGCCATCGGCGCCCACCAGGGTAAGGGTGCGGGCATTCCCGGCGAGCACAGTAAAAACGTCGTGTCCGCCGTGGAGATGCTGCGGGGGATCGGCGACGGCGATATGCCGGATTTCCGGGACAAGCGGGTGGTGGTGATCGGCGGCGGCAACGTGGCCATGGACGTGACCCGCAGCGCTGTCCGTCTGGGCGCCCGGAAGGTCAGCTGTGTGTACCGCCGCCGTGTGGAGGATATGACGGCGCTGCCGGACGAGGTGACGGGCGCCATGGCCGAGGGCGCGGAGATGCTGACGCTGATGGCACCGGTGCGCATCGAGGCCAACGACGACGGCGAGGCGGTGGCACTGTGGGTGCAGCCGCAGATCTCCGGTGAGACGGATAAATCGGGTCGTCCCCGGCCGGAAAAGGCGGATCTGCCGGAGGTGCGCATCGGGGCGGATGTGATCGTGGTGGCCATCGGACAGGGCATCGAGATCGCCGGCTTTGAGCAGTCCGGCGTGCCCATCAAGCGGGGCACCTTTGTGGCTGCCAGCTCCAGTCAGGTGGGCAACATGAACAACGTCTTTGCCGGCGGCGACTGCGTTACCGGCCCGGCAACCGCCATCCGTGCCATTGCCGCCGGTAAGGTGGCTGCGGCCAATATCGACGAGCATCTGGGCTTCCACCACGACATCACGGTGGAGCTCGATATTCCCGCGCCGCGGCTGAACAACTCGCCGCCCCATGGCCGCATCAACACCACCGAGCGGGAGGCCGGCGAGCGGAAGAACGACTTTGAGGACATCGAGTGTGGTCTCACCCGGGAGGGCGCCTGTACTGAGGCATCCCGCTGCCTGCGCTGTGACCACTACGGATACGGGATATTCAGAGGAGGTCGGAACAGCAAATGGTGACATTGACCATCGACAACAAGGTGATCTCTGTGCCGGAGGGCACGTCGATCCTGGAGGCCGCCCGCGGCGCCAACATCAGTATCCCGACGCTGTGCTATCTCAAGGACATCAACGAGATCGCCGCCTGCCGCATCTGCATGGTGGAGGTGGAGGGGTACGCACGGCTGGTGCCTTCCTGCGACAACGCGGTGGTGGAGGGCATGGTGGTACATACCAACTCCCCACGTGTCCGGGAGGCGCGGCGTGTGAACCTGCGGCTGCTGCTGAGCCAGCATGACGACAACTGTACCAAGTGTACCCGCAGCGGCAACTGCAAGCTGCAGAAGCTGTGCAACGACTATAACCTGCTGGGGGATCACTACATCAAGGATCTGAAAAATATCCCCACCGATTTCTCCAATCCCGTGGTGCGCATCGAAAACCGCTGTATCCGCTGTATGCGCTGCATCCAGGTGTGCGAAAAGATACAGGGGATGCGGATCTGGGATGTGGTGGGCACCGGCATCCGCACCACCGTGAGCGTGGGACGGTTCCGCACACTGGGCGAATCCGATTGTACCTTCTGCGGGCAGTGCGTGACACACTGCCCGGTGGGCGCTCTGCAGGAGCACGATGACACCGGAAAGGTATGGGACGCGCTGGCGGATCCCAAGAAGGTCACCGTGGTGCAGATTGCCCCGGCCGTCCGTGCCGCCTGGGCTGAGTACTACCACCTGGATCCCAAATTCGCTACCGCCAAGCGGATGGTGAGCGCGCTGAAGGAGATCGGTTTCGACTACGTGTTCGACACCAACTTTGCCGCCGACCTGACCATTATGGAGGAGGGCAGCGAGTTTATCCAGCGATTTACCCACCGTGACCGGTACAAATGGCCCATGTTCACCTCCTGCTGTCCCGGCTGGGTGCGGTTCGTGAAGGGACAGTTCCCGGAGTATACCACCAATCTGTCCACCGCCAAATCGCCACAGGCCATGTTCGGCGCGGTGGCCAAGAGCTATTTTGCCGAGAAGGTAGGCGTGGATCCCCACGATATGTTTGTGGTGTCCATCATGCCCTGCACCGCCAAGAAGGCGGAGCGGGCGCTGCCCAACCTCAACGACGCCTGCGGTGATCCGGATGTGGACGTGGTGCTGACCACCCGTGAGTTCGTTCGTATGCTGCGGGGCGAACAGATCAATCCCACCGTGCTGGAGGAGACGGAGTTTGACAGTCCGCTGGGTACCGGCACCGGTGCGGCGGTGGTGTTTGGTGCCACCGGCGGCGTGATGGATGCGGCACTGCGCAGCGCCTACTATCTGATCACAGGCCACAATCCGGATCCGGATGCCTTTACGGCCGTTCGTGGTATGGATGGCTGGAAGGAGGCGGCCTTTGAGATCCCCGGTGCGGGACGGGTACGCGTGGCGGTGGTCAGCGGACTGGGCAACACCCGGCGGCTGATGAACGACTTGCGGGACGGCAAGGCCAGCTATGACTTTGTAGAGGTGATGGCCTGTCCCGGCGGCTGCGCCGGAGGCGGCGGTCAGCCGATCCACGACGGGCAGGAGTTCGCGGCCTATCGCGGTGATATTCTCTGGAGTATTGACAAGAATACGCCGGTACGCTTCTCCCATGAGAATCCGGAGGTGCGGGCACTGTATAACAGTTACTTCCACAAGCCGTTGGGTGAACGCTCCCACCAGCTGCTGCATACCGATCTGACGGCATGGAAGATGCCGCCGGAGGAGTGAGACAATTTTCGGAGGTGCGGGTATGAGGAAGATACTGCTTCTGCTGGCGACGGCGACCCTGTGTATACTGCTGCTGACAGGCTGCGGCGAGGGCGGCTGGACGGTCAGTATTTCGGGGGAGCAGAGTCAGATCTCCGCCGGTGATGCCGCCGCGCTGCAAAAGCTGCAGAAGTCCGGCCAGTGGCAGGACGGTCTGACGGACTGCGCACCGGCTGCGTGCCTGACAGATCGGAATGACCGGCGCGTGGATTACTGCTCCGACTGCGGGATCTTCAACGATCTGGCGAACGGGCGGTATCTGAAGCTGAGCGACGAGGGACGTGCGGCGTGCAATGCACTGCTGTCCCAATACGGCACACTGGGAGACCGGGGATAAAAGAAACCCATGAAAAACAGCGGCACACCGTCAGGTGTGCCGCTGTTTTTTTGCCTATAAAAATGCTATGGAAACGTGACGTGAGACGGTGTTTTCTTGTCAAAAACCGCTATTGACTTTCATCGATGCGGTGCTACAATACGTCTGTTCATCGGAAAGGGAAAGAAGGCTTGAGAATGGACAGAATTTGTGCCATCGTGATCTTTGTGGTGATGTTTGGCTTGATCATATGGGATCGTTTTCCCCGGCATTGGGTGACGTTGTGCGGCGGCGGAGCAGTGCTGGCTCTGGTATTCGGGCTGTGCCGCCGCAGCTGGACGGACATATGGGAGACCCTGAATCTGGGCAGCTTCTTCCACGGGGACTTCTGGTATGAGGCCGCCGGTTCCTCCGGCGGTATTAACTGGTCTACTATCGTGTTTGTAGCGGGAATGATGGTGATGGTGGCCGGTATGGCGCAGGGCGGCATTTTCCGCTGGCTGTGTCTGAAGCTGGCCGGATGGGTGCATTACCGCACCGTGCCGCTGCTGCTGTGCTTCATGCTGGTCAGTGCCGTGCTGTCCATGTTTATCGACAGCATCACCGTGCTGCTGTTTTTGGCGGCGGTGACGGCGGAGCTGGCACAGCTGCTGCGTTTTGATCCGGTGCCCATGATCCTGGCGGAGGTCTTCTGCGCCAATCTGGGCGGCAGCGCCACCATGTGCGGCGACCCGCCAAACATCATCATCGGTACCTCACTGGCCTTCAGCTTTACGGATTTCGTGGGGAATACCGGTGTGATTGCACTGGTATGCTTTGTGATCTGCGCAGCCTATTTCTATCTGTGCTTCCGTTGTCCGCTGCGGGAGAGTGAGAAGAACCGCCCGGCGGATATTGTGTATCCGGACGCCGCCTCGGTGGTAACGGATCGCCGTGCCTTTTTGGGCTGCGGTGCGGTGTTTCTGCTGGTGGTGGCGCTGCTGGTCACCCACGCCCAGACCGGCCTGACCGTCAGCACTATCGGCTGCTGTGCCGCGGTGCTGACCACACTGGTGGTGGCATTGACCTCCGGCGGCAGGGCGGCGCTGGCGCTGTACCGTAAGCTGGACTACCGGACACTGTTGTTTTTTATCGGACTGTTTGTGGCGGTAGCTGGATTGCAGCGTACCGGATGTCTGGATGTGTTGGCGGATGGAATTACCCGGCTCAGCGGCGGCCGCAGTAAGCTGATGCTGGCCATCATCCTGTGGGTCTCCGCTGTGGCCAGCGCCTTTATCGACAACATCCCATTCTCCGCGACGATGGTGCCGGTGATCCAGGCCATGGCAGCGGCGCAGGGGGTGAGTCTGCCGGCGCTGGCGTGGGCACTGTCGTTGGGAACGGATCTGGGCGGCAGCGCTACGCCCATCGGTGCCTCCGCCAATGTGGTGGGGCTTTCCGTGGCCACCCAGAACGGCTATCATGTCAGCTGGGGACGCTACTGCCGCTGCTGTGCACCGGCCACGGTGCTGGCGGTGACCGTCTCCATGCTGTGCATTTTCGCCAGGTATCTGTAAGATGCAATATAAAAAGGCTTTCCTGCTTCAGCAGGAAAGCCTTTTTATATTGCAGATCACGTTCGTCAGCCGACCAGAGTCTTGCCCAACTCACGGCAGGCGTTCAGTGCAGCGTCGTCGGGAGCCTCGCAGCAGGTGACGCTTTCGCAGACCAGCCGCAGGCCTGCGTCGTCGCAGTCCTTTTCCCAGCTGCGCATCCACTCGCCGTCGCCCCAGCCGTAGGAACCGAACAGCGCGATACTCTTGCCGCCGAGGCTGCTCTTGCAGCTGTCGAACATGGGCTGGAAATCGACCTCTTCCAGCACCTCGGTACCCATGGCGGGGCAGCCGAAAGCAATGGCTTCATAGCCGCTCAGAGAACCGGCGTTTACCTGATCCGGCGTCATCACGGTCACCTCTGCGCCAGCCTCTTTCATGCCCTCGGCCACGGCGTTGGCCATGGCTTCCGTATTGCCGGTGCCGCTCCAATAGATCACAGCAGTCTTTTTCATAGGTGTAGATTCCTTTCTTTATTATATGTGGTATCATCAGACCGCCGCTCTTGTCCATCCGGTACCAGAGATGAAGAGAACGGTGGATAGATAACAGTTAGCGTAGGCTAACTAATGGAATGTTGAAAAGCCGCCAGCGGCAGCCTTTCAAAATTGAGTTCTTCTGAACACACAAATATTGTAGCATAAATAGACGGTGATTGCAAGAACTTTTTGAAAAAATTCCCAATCGCATACGATCCATTACAGCTGCGGCAGGTCAGGCAAATACCACCTGCACCAGCACCATGTACAGCACTGTGCCTGCACCGATGGACAGCAGGACATTTCGCTTCCACAGGTGCAGCGCCGTCAGAACGGTCAGTGCGATCAACTCCGGCAGGCCGTGGGACGCGGCGGCAATGTCCACATTCCGCAGACAGTAGACTACCAGCAGACCCATCATGGCCGCCGGCAGTGTGCGTCCCAGGTATTCCACTACCTTCGGCACGGGACGGCTGTCTGGAAACAGCAGGAAGGGGAGAAAGCGGGTGACGATGGTGCCCAGCGTTACGGCCAGAGCGATACCCAGCGCCTGCATTGTTGTCAATGTCATAGCTTTTTCCTCCCGATCAGTAATACGGCCAGTACCAGCACCATGGCGGGGATCACCAGCCGATCCGCACCGAATACTGCCAGCGCGGCTACTGTGCAGACGAGGCCGATCAGACCGCTGGCACGGTTTTGCGGGTTCTTTACCTGCTCGATGAACAGTACCACAAAAAGCCCCGTCAGGGCGAAATCCAGTCCGGTGGTGTCAAAGGTGATGAACTGTCCTGCCAGAGAGCCGAGCAAGGAGCCGCCTACCCAATAGACGTAATCCAGCACCGAGACCGCCAGATAGAAGTCCTTTTGGTCGACATCCTTCGGTGGTTCCACCGAGGAGACAATAGAAAAGGTCTCATCACTGAGCAGGTAGATCAGCACCGGCTTTATGCCGCCAAGACCCCGGTATTTGCCCAGCATGGATACGCCGTAGAACAGATGCCGGGCGTTGACCATCAGGCTCATGAGAAAGGCCTGCAGCGGGTCGAAAGCTGTAGTCAGCAGTGTGATGGCGACAAACTGCATACTGCCGCAAAAGGCCAATCCGCTCATCAGCAGCGCCCAGGGGGCACCGTAGCCCTTCGTCTGCATCAATACACCGTAGGCAATGCCCAGCACCAGATAACCCGTCAGTACCGGGATGGTGTGGGGGAAAGCGGCGGCAACAGCGCGCTGCAGAGGACGCTGTGTCTTATCCATAAGTTTGACCTCCGTGAAAAGTGCCATCATTATATGCTATCTTTTGCGGAAAGGCAAGAAGAGTTTGCGTATTTCACAGAATGTCTTTCACAGTGTCTTGTCAGAAGTGACGAAGAATTGCTGCGGAGTTTGATGAAATGTACAAAGAGTCGAAGCGAGCCGGAAAAGTGGTTGCTTTTTTCGGAAGATGTGCTATGATAAGATAAACGATAAATCGGGAAAAATGAAGCGCTGTCAGGCGCTTATAAAGGTGTCAGTCCAAATCCCCATGGGGATTTGTTTCTTTGCGCGCAAAGAAACAAGAAAAGACTCACTGTAGAAGAAGTTTCTCTTGCGAAGATCGTAGGGCGGGCGACGCTGTCCGCCCACACGACAGACGCACGTACCACTTGCAACCATTCCGTAGGGGCGGGGTTCTGCCCCTCCCACGGGCGGGGTAGAACCCCGCCCTACGGATACTGCAAGAAGTGCATACGGGCGGCGCGATGAGGGCGCCGTGGAGCGAAGCGGAACAAGTGCCCTTGGGGTACATCGCGCCCTACGAAGCGTTATAGGACGTGCCTGCTTTGGGCGGTCGAGGTCGTCCGCCTCTACATACCGCCTAGTATACCCCCTGCAAAACCCTGCAAAAACACCCCACGGCATTGTGGCGTGGCACACGCCGCGCCTTGATGCGCCTGACCTCCCCTTACGGGCAGGTAGAGCTATGCCCGGCTCTGTCTGCCCCATTCAGGTAACGGTCAGGCCGATACATCCGCGGGCGCCGTCGGCTAAGCCGGACGGCGGCGCTTTCATCCACACCGGCAAATTTTATGAACGGGGGGTCATAAAGGAAATGACAACCAAAAAAACGAGCAGACGCGCACTGCTGACCAGCGTCATGGCGCTGGTGATGTGCCTGGTGATGCTGGTGGGTACCACCTTCGCGTGGTTCACCGACAGTGTCACCAGCGGCGTCAACACCATCAAGTCCGGCAATCTGGACGTGAAGCTGACCTATACAAAGGGCACGGAGACCGGTGAGGTCACCAAGGACACCCATCTCTTCAACGATGCCGCTCTGTGGGAGCCGGGTCACGTGGAGTACGTGGTGCTGACCGCCAGCAACGAGGGCTCTCTGGCGCTGAAGTACAAGCTGGCCGTCAACGTGTTCGGCGAGACCGGCAGCGTCAATATGCTGGGTGACGCGTTCCAGCTGTCCAGCTATCTGAAGTACGCTGTGATCGATGGCGATGCCACGACGGCTGCTGATTTCAACCGCGACACGCTGACTGCCAATCCCGGCACTGTGCTGGGCAGCTATACCAGCGACGAGACGGCTCTGTATCCTGCCGGTACGGAGGGTCAGATCAGCAGCAAGACCGTGACACTGGCAGTCTGGATGCCCACCACCGTGGGCAACGAGGCCAACCATAAGACCGGCGAAGCCGCTCCCACCATCCAGCTGGGCGTGAGCCTGGTGGCTACGCAGTACACCGCTGAGTCCGACAGCTTCGGCAAGGACTACGATGAGATGGCGGAGTATCCCGCTTATCCCGCCGGTGTGACCGACGTGAGCTTTGACGAAGCCAATGGTACATATTACGACGGCCTGGGCAACAAGAAGGACGACCAGCCCGCTGTGGCGGCCTATGTGGACGCCAACGGCGAGGTGCAGTACGTGGCAGACCTGCGCACCGCCGCTCTGGATGGGGCCAGCGTTATCTACTGCAAGAAGGATGCAGACATGAAGGCGCGGGTCAAGGATACCAACAGAACCGAGCCCATCACCGGCGACCTGACCATCTACGGTAACGGCGCCGATTTCAACAACGGCCAGGTGAACATCTCCTCCGTGGACGCGGCCAATGGCACCGTGAATGTGAAGATTTACGACGCCAATAACCTGAATGTGTGGGGCAGCCCCGGTACCAACGGCACGACCTACAACGTGACCATGAAGAACTGCTCTTCTACCAAGGATTCCTCCGAGGGTCTCGTGATGTGGCGTGACGGCAGCAACAGCACCGACAAGATCAATCTGGTGCTGGAGAACTGCTACATGGAGTCTATCGGTACGAACGCGCTGGACGGCATCCACACGACGGCTGACGGCACTATCGTGGTGCGCAACAGCACGTTTGTGAACAACTCCTGCGGCGTCAACATCGCTTACAAGGCCAGCGGCACGCTGGATGTTACGGTGGAGAACTGCACCTTTACCGGCTGCGGTCTCGTGGCCAGCGGTGACGGTGACTACCGCGCACCTGTCCGCTTTACGTCCACCGGTACGGGTACTCTGAGCGTGAAGCTCAGCGGCAACACCTTCAACAGTACGGTCGGCAATAACGGCGACATCCTGCTGGGCGACTACCGCACCGGCAAGACCAGCAAAGGCTTCGGCGTGGATCTGGTCACGGCGGCTCCCGTACTGGTGAAGTCCTCTGCGGCGGCACCTGCGTCCACGGGGACGGGCGTTATCCAGTTTGCCGGTAACTGAGACAGACCGGTACAGCTGAAACCTTACAAAAACAGGAGTCCCGGTCACGCCGGGGCTCCCGTTTTTTTCTGCTTGAGGATAACGTTGACAATCCGCTGCAGGACTGCTACAATACAGGGGAAGAGAAGCTGCAGACAGAGAAGCTGCAGGGTTCAACGCCGGAGGATCACCGGCGGGAGAGGGTATGGTGACACGTGATGAGTGACAATGTGTTTGATAAAAAGCCCAGCGAATGCCGCTACTCCTTTGTGCAGCACACGGCCTGTGAATTCTTCCCCTGCCACGAGACGGCACATCCGGAGGATTTCAACTGTCTGTTCTGCTACTGTCCGCTGTATGCGCTGGGCAGCAAGTGCGGCGGCAACTGTCACTGGCTGGAGAACGGGACAAAGGACTGCTCCGCCTGTATGCTGCCCCATGGACGCGGCAGCTATGAGTATATCATGGGCAAGTTCCCCCAGCTGGCAGCCATCGCCAGAAGGAACCGCTGAAATATAAAAGGCTGACACGCTGTGTCAGCCTTTTTCAGCGTGTCAAAAAAGCCTCGCAGAGTTTGCCGCC
>CAKTMQ010000052.1 GCA_934573945.1 uncultured Oscillospiraceae bacterium
CGGTGGTGCGCCAGCGGCTGCACAGGCTGTTGGACCACGCGGGCTGTGAACGGGTACGCTTCCATGATCTCCGCCACACCTTCGCCACCAATGCCCTCGCCCACGGGATGGACATCAAGACGCTGTCCACCATCCTGGGCCATGTCTCCGCGGCTACCACGCTGAACACCTACTCCCACATCACGGAGGAGATGCGGCGGCAGGCGGCGGCGAGGATCGACGCGGGCATCGCCAAAGCGCAGCCGCTGCCGGCAGAAGAAAACACACTACAAGAGCGCACGATGACCGACTTCCAGGCAAGAAAGCGATGGAGCAGACGGACGGCATAACAGGAAGCAGTCCACCCCGCCTGAGGGAAATCCCCGGCGGGGCGGCTTTTCGCTGTCTGTGGGCAAATATGTGGTCAAAGGGGTGCGGCGCAAAAAGGAATGCTTAGATTTGTGCTGTAAATACACCTGTTTGCGGCATATTTGGCAATATGCAGAGGGAATAATCCACAGAAATCTTGGGTGCGCTCAGTTGCGCTGGCAGAATCAAAAAAACAGGAGCCGTTCCCAATGGGAACGGCTCCTGTTTTTGATCAAAATGATCCGGTCAACCATACCATCGATTAACAAGGGCAAACACGCCTGACAGCGTGTCTGACAGGTGCTCCGCAGTTTTGCCGGAACAGAAATGTGTCCAGACAAGAAAAGACCCGCAGAGAATACTTGCCGTATTGTCAAGGGGCTTGACGTAGTATGGGCGCATTTCTGTCCGTCAAAGCCGTGTCTGCCCTTGTCTCAATCAATGGTAGTAATAGGCCAGCAGCAGATCCACCACCGTGCCGTAGTTCTGCATCCCGTCGCTGAGGCCATTGGACTTGAGAAATCCATCATAGACCTTGTTGGCAGCGGTCTGCACCACGCCTTCAAACTGTGCCCAATAGGCACTGTTCTGCCGCAGGTCGGCCAGCACGGTATCCGGCACCGTGTCCCGGATCCGCTGCCACGCGTCACTGTCCACCCGGTACAGGGCGTTGCCCAGATAGACATAGCCCAGCAGATACCCGGAGTAGCGATAGGCGGCAGACGCCGCCGTGGTGGCCGCCATGATGCCCACGAAGTTACACTCCTGCTCTGCGGCAATGCCCTGCTGGTGCGCCAGCTCGTGGCAGATGGTCGCCGGCAGGTAGGACGCGGGGCTTTCGTCGTTCAGATTGGCCTCGCCGGTAAAGGGGAAGTAGAAGCCGGTGAAGTCCAGTGCGCTCATGCCGCGGGAGGACACAAAGGCCTTGGGCATGACCCAGGGGCGGGTGAGGAACGGAAATTCCGCCAGTATGCCGTCATAGGCCGCCGGCGCTGCCTCGAAGATCTCCTGCCGGGGTACGGCAAAGCAGCCCGCCTCATCCCGGGGCACCTGCTCCGCAAGAGCGCATAGCTGCCGGGAAAAGGCGTCCGTCAGCTCTGTCAGCTCCTCCACCGTGCCGCCTCGCGCCGTCAGGCCGCTCTTGTCCTGAAAGCTGTCTGCCCCGTAAAAGACGCCCCACAGCAGGCAGAAACCGGCATAAACGCTCAGTCCGGTGCACAGCAGCGTCAGCAGCATCCGGCAGCATCGCACGCCTCTGCGGGGGCGTGTCACCAGACAGCGCACCTGCCACGCCAGATAGAACACCAGCGCATACAGCGCCGACAGGATCAGCACCTCCGCCGCAGAGACGGAGGTAAAGCTCCAGAGCCGTCCCAGAACTTGCTCCAGCGGCAGGATCACCCGGCCGCACAGCCAGTTCATAGCGGCCGTGCAGTGCCGCAGGGAGAAGTAGAGGGCGAAAAAGACGGCCAGACCCGCCAGCCACAGCAGCAGGCCGCGGCAGCGGCGCAGCAGCTCCCTCACGGCAGCTGCACGCCGGTGAAGTACATCACCGTATGCCCCGTTGTGATCAGCTTACCGTTGTCGTCACGGATCTCCGAGTCGCAAAAGGCCATCTTGCCGCCTACCTTGCGTACCCGACCGGTGGCGATCAGCTTACCAGCGGTGGGACCGGCGTTGATGCAGTCGATGGTGCCGCTGACGGTGACGCAGGCCTCCATCCGCGTGGTCAGGATGGCCATGCCGCAGGCCACATCCGCCAGCGTGAACAAAATGCCGCCGTGGGGGATGCCCCAGCGGTTCAGCGTCTCGGGGTGGATCTCCACCTCCGCCTGCGCCCAGCCGTCGTCCACGGCCACGATCTTCACATGGTTGTGGATATCAAAGGGCTCACTGTCCAATGCCAGCTCCAATAACTGCTGTTTTCTTTCGTCTGTCATAGCTTCTTCACTCCGCTGCTTTTAACAATTGTTTTGTATAGGGATGCTGAGGATGATCAAAAATATCGTCCACCGTCCCCTGTTCCACGATACGGCCGTCCTTCATCACCAGACACCTGTCGCAGATCTGATAGACCACATTCAGATCGTGGGAGATAAAAAGATAGGAGATGCCGAACTCCCGGCGCAGCCGGGCGATCAGGTGCAATATCTGCGCCTGGGTGTTCACATCCAGCGCCGACACCGCCTCGTCCGCCACCATCAGCCCCGGCTTCTGGATCAGTGCCGCGCCGATGCACAGACGCTGCTTCTGTCCGCCGGACAGCTCATGGGGATACCGGTCGTAGTACTTCTCGTCCAGTCCCACCAGTGACATGGTCTGCCGCACCCGCTCCTCGATGCCCTGCCTGTCGTATTTACCGTAGATGTACAGCGGCTCGGCCAGCGTCCGCGCTGCGGTAAAAGAGGGGTTCAGGCTGCCGGCCGGATCCTGAAATACCATCTGGGGGCGCTTGGTATGGTGGAGAACCGTGCCGGTCATCTCCGGCTCCATGCCCAGCACTGCCCGCGCCAGCGTGGACTTGCCGCTGCCGCTCTCGCCCACCAGTCCCAGTATCTCACCCCGGTACAGGGTAAAGCTGACGTCGTGGAGCACCTGTTTTCTGCTTCTGCGCAGACTGCCGGTGCGATACCACACGTTCAGATCGTTCACTTCCAGTACGGTGTCTAACATAGCTTCTTCCTCGTGGGGATGGCCTCAATGAGCCGTTTTGTGTAGGCTGCCTGGGGCGCATGGAACACCTGCTCCGTGTCGCCGGTCTCCACGATCAGCCCCTTCTCCATGACCGCTACCCGGGAGCACAGCTTGCGCACCACGTTCAGATTATGGGAGATGAACAGGATGGACATTCCCATCTCCCGGTTCAGCCGCCGCAGCAGCTCCAGGATCTGCGCCTGAATGGTGACGTCCAGCGCGGTGGTAGGCTCGTCCGCCAGCAGCAGCTTGGGGCGGGAGATAATGGCTGCAGCGATCATCGCCCGCTGCAGCATACCACCGGACATCTGGTGGGGGTACTTCTCGTAGACCACCTCCGCATCCGGCAGATCCACATCCCGCAGCGCCTGCAGCGCCCGGCGCTTTCGCTCCTCCGCCGACAGATCGGTGTGGATCCGCAGCACTTCCTCCACCTGCGGGCCGATGCGCATCACCGGATCCATGGCGCTCATGGGTTCCTGAAACACCACTGAGATGTCGCTGCCCTGTTTTTTGCGCATGGCGGTACTGTCCAGCGCCAGCAGGTCCTCGCCGTCCAGCAGGATCTGTCCGGAGACGGACGCCCGCTGCCGGGGCAGCAGTCCGGAGACTACCATGGCGGTGACGGTCTTGCCGCTGCCGCTCTCACCCACCAGCGCCATGATCTCGCCGTCGGCCACAGTCAGGCTGATACCCTGTACCGCGTCATGGTCTGCATCGTGGAACCGGATATGCAGGTCACGGATCTCCAGCATGGTCACACGCCTCCCTTCTGCAAGCCCTCGCCCATCATGCTGACGCCCAGGATCAGCAGCACAATCACAAGGCCGGTGCACAGCACATACCAGGGGGCGGAGATCATATAACTCTGGGATTCGGAGAGCATATAGCCCAGCGAAACATCCGGCGGCGTTACGCCAATGCCCAGATAGCTCATGCTGGCCTCTGCCAGCACGGCGTTATTAAAGCCGATGATCAGTGCCGGCAGCAGCACACCCCGGGTGTTGGGGAGGATGTGCCGGAACATGATCCGCAGATGGGATGCACCCATCAGGCGGGCTGATTTGACATAGTTCATGGAGCGGTGCCGGGCAAACTCCGCCCGCACCACTCTGGCAAAGCTGGGAATGAAGGCCACGCCCAGCGCCAGGATCACATTGTATTTGCCAAAGCCCAGCATGGCGATGAAAACCAGCGCCAGCAGGATATTGGGAAACGCGGTCAGCGCGTCGTTGATCCGCATCAGGATCTCATCCACGGCGCCGCCGAAATAGCCGGTAAAGGCGCCGATCAGCGTACCGGCCACAGCGCCGATACACACCGTGCACAGGGCGATGAAAAACGTGGTGCCCACGCCCTGCATCACCCGGCTGAAAATGTCCCGTCCGAAGTTGTCCGTGCCGAACAGGTGGGCAAAGGACGGAGGCAGGAACTTCTGACTGCCCACGATGGCCGTGGGGTCATAGGGTGTCCAGACATAGCCCACCAGCGCCAGCAGCGCCATGATCGCCGCCAGCGTCAGTCCGATCCGGAAGGAGGTGTTTTTCTTTTTCAGCAGCATTCCGTCCGCCTCCTTACCGCAGTCGCAGCCGGGGATCCAGCCGCTGGTTGATCACGTCGGCCACAAAATTCACCAGCACCACCCACAGTGCCAGGATCACCACAATAGCCTGCACCACGGGGAAATCCCGGTTGGCGATGGAGGTCAGCAGCAGCCGTCCCAGTCCCGGGATGGCAAAGACCTGCTCGATGATGACGCTTCCGGCCACGATGTCCGCCGCCGTCATGGCCAGAAAGGCCACCGTCGGCACCACCGCGTTGCGCAGTACATGGCGATACAGTGTCCGCGTAGGGGAGCTGCCGCGGCTGTAGGCCGTGCGGACATAGTCCTTCCCCAGCTCGCCGGAGATAGAACTCTTCAGCATCTTCACCGTCATGGCGATGCGGGGCAGGGCGATGGCCGCGGCCGGGTAGAGCAAATAGACTACACTGCCCCAGAAGCTCTGCGCCGGTGCCACAAAGCCGCCGGGGATGAACCAGTGCAGCACCAGACCGCAGACCAGCGTCAGCAGAATGCCGATGAAGAAGGGCGGCACCGCCATGACGGCCTGTCCCACCATGGTCAGCACCCGATCCAGCCGTCCGCCCGCATGGGAGGCGGCAAACAGCCCCACCGGCAGAGAGATCACCGTGATGAGCAAAAAGGCGATACCCGTCAGCAGCGCCGTCACCTCCAGCTTACCGCTGAGCAGCTGGGAGACCGGCATGGCGTAGACATACGAGCTGCCGAAGTCGCCCCGCAGCGCACCGGCGACCCACTCGGCATAGCGGGTGAAAAAGGGACGATCCAGCCCCAATTGCGCCCGCAGCTCGGCCACCGCCTCGGCGGTGGCGTCACTGCCCAGCAGCTTGGTGGTGGGATCGCCGGGAATCACCTGAAAGGCCAGAAAGGCAAAGAAAGAGACGATGACCATGGTCAGAAGCATCATTCCGATTTTCTTCACGATGTTTTTCATGGTCATCATCTCTTTCTGTTTTTTCACACAGACAGCCGCTGCTTACAGCGAATCAGTCGGCGTAATAGATCGTGCTCAGATCCTGTGCGTAGATGGGGTAGAAGGTATAGCCCGCCAGCCCCTGATGCAGCACCACCAGATCCGCCATATCCTGCAGGTACAGGTTGGCGGCCGTCTCGGTCAGCAATGTCTCCATCTGCTTGTAGATGGCGGTCTGCTCCGTATCGTCGGTGCAGGCCGTGGCCTTGGCGTACAGCTCGTCATAGGTGCTGTTGCTGTAGTTGATAAAGTTCTTGCCATTGTCGGAGACAAAGCGCTCCAGCATGGCGCGGGCGGTGATATTCTTGGCGTCCAGGCCGGTAATGGTGGCCTGGAACTGCCGGTTGGTATACACATCGCTGTACCAGGTGGCGGCATCCACCGGCTGCACCGTGGCACGGATGCCGATAGCGCCCAGCTGCTGCACCACCACCTCGGCGGTATCCATATGAGGCTGATAGTTGGAGGACACGGCAATGGTCAGGTCAAAGCCGTCGGGATAACCAGCCTCCGCCAGCAGCTCCTTGCCCTTGGCCGGATCATAGGTGTAGTAGTCCGCCAGCTCCGGCAGGAAGTACTTGGCCAGCTTGGGATAGATGCTGCTGCCCACCGGTGTGCCGTGGCCGTCAGCCATTACGTCCATGATTTCCTGCCGGTTAATGGCATAGCACATAGCCTGACGCACCTTTTCATTGTCCAGCGGCGCAGCGGCGTTGTTGAGATACACCGCCTGCACCAGATTCATGGTACCCTCCAGTACCTGGAAGCTGTCGTCCAGCTGGGCGACCTGAGCGCTGGTCAGGTGGGCACACAGATCCACGCTGCCTCCCTTGAGCGCCATCATCAGCGCGGTGGAATCCTCATAGATCTGATAGGTCACCTTCTGGACGCCGGCAAGCGTGCCCCAGTAGTCGTCAAAGCGCTCCAGCACAATGTTCTCCTGCGGAGAACGGGATACCAGCTTGAACGGGCCGGTACCGGGTATAAAGCCCGCCTGCGGGTCGCTGTCCTGCGGAATGATGGCCGCCGACAAGAAGTAGATCAGCTCCAGATTGGGCTGCTCCAGCCGGAAGGTCACCGTCCGCTCGTCCACGGCCTGCAGATCCTGAATAGCAGAAAACGCCGAAACCAGGGCGGAATCGCCCGAGTTATCGGCGCAGCGCGTCATGGAATACACCACATCCGCCGCTGTCACCGACTCGCCGTTATGGAACTTGATACCGTCACGCAGGGTGAAGGTATAGACAAGTCCGTCCTCCGAGATCTCGTAGCGTTCAGCCACAGCGGGGATCAATTCACCATTGGGGCCGGTTTTCACCAGACCCTCGTAAATGTTGAATAAGACCTCTCTGGTTCCTGCCGACGCTGCCGCGTGGGGGTCAAGACTGTCTTCCAGGTCCTGAGCGATAGCCACAACGATCTCGTTGCTAGCTTTCCGCTCGTTCTGCAAGCCGTTACTTCCTTCGTCGCCTGGGTTGCTGCCGCCTCCGCAGCCGCAGAGTACAGCGCCGACCATTGTCAGCGACAGGAAAAGAGATACCAGTTTCTTCATGTTCTTCTCCTTCTCCCCAACTCCTTCGATGGGGACAGAAATAATGGTTTCCATATGCAATTGTCAAAGTGCCGCGTAAGCAGTCACTCACCGTGCACTGTACCATACTTTCAGGCGCATTGCAAGTCTAAATTTCCGCAAAGGCGCCGCAGGCGGTACATATGTCCGCCTGCGGCGCAATATCCTTATTCTTCCGGTGTTTTTTCAGCGCTTTCCGGAGGTGATTCCTGTTTTGCCTGCCGCAGCGCTTCTTTGCGCTCCACATAGGCGCTGGCCTCTGTGGGCATTCCCCGCTTGGCCAACCGGCGATCCATCAGCCATTTCACCAGCAGACGCAGGCAGGCGAACACCGGCACGCCGAAGAACATACCCGGTACGCCGAAGAAACCACCGCCCACCAGAATGGCCACGATGACCCAGAAGCTGGAGATGCCGGTACTGTCGCCCAGAATTTTGGGGCCGATAACGTTGCCGTCCAGCTGCTGCAGCAGGATGATGAAGATCACGAAATACAGGCACTTCAAAGGATCCACCAGCAGGATCAGGAACGCGCTGGGGATCGCGCCCAGGAAGGGGCCAAAGAAGGGGATGACATTGGTCACGCCCACCACCACGCTCACCAGCGGTGTGTAGGGCATACCCAGCAGCGAACAGCCCACGAAGCACAGGAAGCCGATGATCAGCGAATCCAGCAGCTTGCCCCGCACGAATCCAGAGAACACCTGGTTGACATTGTGCAGCCCCGTCAGGATCAGCTCCGCCGTTTCCTGCCGGAAGGTGGCGTAGATCAGCTTGCAGCAACGCGCCAGGCTCTTTTCCTTCATGGCCAGCAGGTAGACCGAGATGATGATACCCACCAGAAAATCCATGGCAAAGCCCACCACGCTGCGGATACCCACCCAGATGCCGCTGGTCAATGCGGTGGCCAGCTCCTGCGCCTTGGGCAGGATGGTACCGGTCAGTGTCTCCACGGCATTGTTGTAGTATTCGCTGAGCACATCGTTGGCCCAGCTGCCGATCTCCGGGTTTGCCTCCAGCCAGGTATCCGCCCACCGGTATACCTTATAGTAATAGTACCGGGCGTTCTTGATGAGCATGGTCACGCTTTCGATCAGTTGGGGGATCAGCACGCTCATCAGCAGATACAGCAGCGTCAGCACCACTGCCCACGTCAGCAAAATGGCCGCACCCCGCAGCAGCCCCTTTTTCCGCTTCCAGGTGATCTTCTGCCGCAGGCGGCACTTTTCCAGGCACCACACCAGCCCCCGCTCAAACCCCTTCACCAAGGGTGTCAGCAGATAAGCCATCGCCAGGCCGAAAAAGACCGGCGAGAGCACAGAGGCCAGCTGCCCCATAATATGCTGCAGCGTACCGCCCTGATAAAACGCATCGTAGAAAACCAGAATGGCGCACACGGTCAAAAATGCTGTCAGCCCCCACCGCCAGTAGACCTTTCCTTTCACGCACGCCGCCTCCTTTCTCTTTACCATCGATTGACGAAGATCCTTGTCAATTGCCGATACTATTTTATCATACTCACTTACCCCCGGTTTTGCAAGGTTTTTCACAGGGGAATTGCAATTTTCTGCAAGCTGTGGCATAATAGAGGAACTATATCTCCGGGAGGCTCCTATGAAAAAACTGCTTTTCATTGTCAATCCGCGGGCAGGACGCACCCGCTCCATGGCGCCGATGTTCGATGTGGTGGCGCGCTTTTCGCAGGCAGGCTATCTGATCCGGCTGGTGGTCACAGAGGGTCCCGGCGATGCCCGCAGAGCTGCGGCAGAGCAGGGTGCAGACTTTGATCTGGTGGTCTGTGCCGGCGGTGACGGCACGCTCAACGAGACGCTATGCGGTCTGATGACGCTGCCACAGCGCCCCCCTGTGGGCTATATCCCCCACGGCAGCACCAACGATTTTGCGGCCAGCCTCCATATTCCGGCACAGCCCATGGCGGCAGCCAACGCCATTGCCGCCTGCACCCAACCCCGCAAGCTGGATCTGGGGCAGCACAATGGCCGCTATTTCGCCTACGTGGCGTCCTTCGGTGCCTTTACCAGAGCCTCCTATTCCGCCACGCAGGCGGCCAAAAATGCACTGGGGCATCTGGCCTACATCTTTGAGGGGCTGGGTGATCTGGATTCCCTTCGCCCCTATTGCTGCCGTATCGAAGCGGACGGTGAGGTTTTCGAGGGCGAATATATATTCGGCGCTGTATGCAATTCCACCTCACTGGGCGGACTGATGAAGCTGGATCCCAACCACGTACAGATGGACGACGGCAAGTTCGAATTGCTGCTGCTGCGGATGCCCAAGACAGCACTGGAACTGAGTGCGCTCATCACCTCTCTGACCCGGATGGAGTATAATGCTCCCGGTATCATTTTCCGCCATGTGGAACACGTTACGCTGACCACTGACGATATTATCCCCTGGTCGCTGGACGGCGAATACGCCGCCAGTCAACCCCGGGTGGAGATTCTGAACCTGCACCATGCGGTGGCGCTGATGCAGTAAGCGGGGCGATGGATACCCCCGCTCCCAGATAGACTCCCGTCTATCGTCATACTTTTTCAGCATCCAAAAAAGAAAGACCGGAGCGGCGGCTCCGGTCTTTCTCTGTATGTTTCGTATAATCATTCTCTCGCCGGCTTAGCCGAAGAAGGATTTCAGCTGACCGTACAGGATCAGCACCATGCACAGCGGGGTGATGATCTTCGTGCAGATCTTAAAGAAGCCATAGGCACCGAACTTGTTGCCCTGCTGCTCGGCTTCGTCCCGGATCACCTCGGGGCCGATCTCCCAGCCGATCATCAGGCTCATCAGCAGTGCGCCCAGAGGCATCATCACACCCTCGGACAGCATATCCCAGAAGTCCAGCCAGTCGGCCGCCCATGTTTTGGGATTTTCAATATGTAAAATATCTGC
>CAKTMQ010000053.1 GCA_934573945.1 uncultured Oscillospiraceae bacterium
CGGATACATCCGCCTGAATCTGGCCATGCCCCGCAGCATCATCGAGACCGGCCTGACCCGCATGGTGGAGGCCATCCGCAAGGAACAGGAGTAAATCAGAAGTCGTATGCAAACCATCAAAAAATATCTCCCCGGCATGGCGGTGTGCCTTGCCATCGCCGTACCCTCGTGGCTGCTGGGCAAGCTGGTGCCGGTCATCGGCGGCCCGGTGTTCTCCATCGTCATCGGCATGGTCATCGCCCTGTTCTGGACGCCGGGCGCGGTCTGCAAGCCGGGCGTGGGCTTCACCTCCAAGAAAATTCTCCAGACCGCCGTGGTGCTGCTGGGCTTCGGACTGAACCTGAACGTGGTGCTGGAAACCGGAAAGCAGTCCCTGCCCATCATCGTCTGCACCATCGCTGCTTCGCTGCTGGTGGCCTTCGCTCTCCACAAGCTGCTGCACATCGACGGCAATATCAGCACCCTTATCGGTGTGGGTTCCTCCATCTGCGGCGGCAGTGCCATTGCCGCCACCGCGCCGGTGATCCGCGCCGACGACGAGGAGGTGGCACAGGCCATTTCGGTCATCTTCTTTTTCAATGTGCTGGCGGCGCTGCTGTTCCCGCTGCTGGGACAGGCCATCGGTTTTGACACCACCTCCGGCGAGTCCTTCGGCATCTTCGCCGGTACGGCAGTGAATGACACTTCTTCCGTCACAGCGGCGGCCTCCACGTGGGACAGCATGTGGGAGCTGGGCAGCCAGACGCTGGACAAGGCGGTGACCGTCAAGCTGACCCGCACACTGGCCATCATCCCCATCACGCTGGTGCTGTCGCTGATGCAGGCGAAGAAGGCAGGAACGGGACAGGGCGGCTTCCGGCTGAAGAACGCCTTTCCCATGTTCATTCTTTGGTTCGTCTGCGCGTCGGTGGTCACCACCATCTGCACGTCTCTGGGCGTACCGTCGGCGGTGTTTCAGCCGCTGAAGGAGCTGAGCAAGTTCTTCATCATCATGGCCATGGCAGCCATCGGGCTGAACAGCAATGTGGTCAAGCTGGTAAAGAGCGGGGGAAAACCTCTGCTGTTGGGAGCCTGCTGCTGGGCGGGCATCACCGCCGTCAGTCTGCTGATGCAGCGCGTCATGGGGCTCTGGTAACGCAGAACCACAGCAACGATCTGAAAGGACACAAGATACATGGAATACAACAAGAAAATCGCGGATATGCGCAGCGGCGATGAGGTAGAGGGCTTTTACATCCTGAAGGGTGCCTATCCCAAAACCACGGCAGCCGGCAAGCCCTTTCTGAGCGCTTCCCTGTCGGACACCTCCGGCGTGATCGACGCCAAGGTATGGGACTACACCGGCCCCGTCGGCAGCGCCGACGAAGGCAAGATCATCAAGCTGCGGGGCACGGTGTCGGAATACCGCGGCACGCCCCAGATCGTCATTGACCGCATCCGTCTCCGCACGGAGAACGATCCTGTTGACCTGAGCGCGCTGGTACCTGTGGCGCCCATCGACGCCGATGCCTACTGGCAGAGGGTCGGCCGCGTGGTGGACAGTCTGCAGGACGCGGACTATCAGGCCGTCTGCCGGGAGATGCTGCGGCGGCATCTGGCGGATTTCCGGCAGATCCCCGCCGCCAAGAGCGTGCACCACGGCTTTCTCCACGGCCTGCTGATGCACACCGTGGATATGCTGACGCTGGCCGACTTTCTGGCGGCACAGTACAGTGCGGTGATCGACCGGGATCTGCTGCTGGCGGGCACACTGCTGCATGACTTTGCCAAGGCGAAGGAATTCGCCTTCTCCGAGCTGGGGCTGGTGACCAACTACTCCACCAACGGGCAGCTGCTGGGGCATCTGGTGATGGGCGCCCAGGAGGTGGCCGACGTGGCCGGAGAGCTGGGCGTCCCCAACGATAAAGCCGTCCTGCTGCAGCACATGATCCTCTCCCACCACGGTGAACCGGAGTTCGGCGCCGCTGTGCGCCCACTGTTCGCCGAGGCGGATCTGCTCTCCCACATCGACCTTATCGACAGCCGCATGGAGATCTATCGGGAGGTACTGCGCGATCTGTCCGTGGGCGAATTCAGCGACCGGATCTTTGCGCTGGAGCGACGCGTGTATAAGCCCCACGAGTTGAAGGAATAGGAGGACGTATATGGAAAATGCCGCATTCTGCCCCACGGCGGGGAACAAATCCGCATCATCGGCATAGGCTCCTCCGTCATCGGCGCACAGCCGGAGGCAGAGATCATTGCCACCGGATGCTGCGTCTACCGCAAGCACTGTCACCCCTGTCCCGCCGGGCTGGATATTGCCCTTACCAACAAGTACTACGATCTGACCATGCAGGGAGATAATCCGGCAAAGGAGCACTATCTGACACTGGAAAAGCGCGCAAGGTCAACCGGCAGGCCATTCTGGCAGGGCGCTGCGTGGTGCTGCAGGGCAGCGTTGCGGATATGATCTTTGCCGCCGGGTGGTTTGATCTGGTCACCGCCTTTGAGACGGTCTATTTCTGGCCTGATCTGCCCCGGAGCTTCCGGGAGGTCTACCGCGTGCTGAAGCCCGGCGGCACGTTTTTCATCTGTAACGAGTGCAGCGACGACACTGGGTATCGCCGCCCACAACAGTGCCCTGGGCACTCCCCTGCCCCAGCCGCGGCACATTGTGGCCGTCTCCCCCGGCGAGGTTCCGTGGAACGACGAAGAGCGCCAGCGGATGCAGGCGCTGAATCCCCAGGATGTGGCCATCGACTACGCCTTCATGGCAAAGGAGTAAAAGCTCATGCGCCATGGCCAGAGCCATGTGCCGGACTATATGCTCTCCCCCTCCCTGAGCGATTACACAGGCGTGGGCGATATATATTTCTATTACAGCACAGACGAAGTCCTCTACGGCGCGCGGCCGGAATTCGAGGATACCTGCCGGCGGGCAGACGTTCCCTATACGGTCACGACCCGTCCCGGCATGGTGCATTGCTACTGTATGCTGCCCTACTATCGGGAGGCCAAAGAGGACTTTGCCAAAATCGTGGAGATCCCGAAAAATAACGCCGCTTTTGCATTTCGATAAAAGAGGGCTGTGTGCAGCAAATGCGCACACAGCCCCCCTTTTTATGACTGTACATTGGCTCGGAGCCGTTCCTGCCGCTGGATCAGCTTCACGACACGCGGCCTGTTGTACCGCTGCACGATCACAAACACAGCATCCAGACAGGCAGCCAGAACCGACGTGATGACAAACACCGGCAGTGCGCCGAACCACACCGAGGCAATGATCGGCACAAAGCTGAACAGTATGATGGTCTCATGGACAAGCTCGGCCTGACACATGGCCTGCGCGATCTCGTCCAGCGTGTGGATGTCCGTATCAAAGAGACTGGTGTCGAATGTAGGAAGTCTGCCCTTCCATTTTTTCACGTTGAGCTTCCGGTAGAGATGCATTTCGGCCTTCCCGGTCTGGAACCATCTTTTTGTGTAGTCCGCCCGGTTCCGCATGGCGGTGCTGTACATCCCGCCGATCAGCAGTCTGACGCAGAAATGGTATCCGAAGGTACCGAAGGTGATGGCAAGGGTCAGCCATATGTCGTGGCGGATATGGAGATACAGACAGGTAAACAGCAGCGTCAGCAGGCACAAAATACCTGCCGCCCATTTCATTCCCTTTGCCATGCAAGCACCTCCCCAGCACACCATTTTGCCGTCAAGTCCCGCGCCGCATAAGCAGCAGCGCATATTATTATATACCCCGCGGCGGTTCCTGCCAAGAGGGGCGGTGCGTTTTGTACCGTCGGAGGCTGACCCGACACACACAATAAAGGAAGCCCTCTTCCTGTAAAAGAGGGCTTCCTTTCAACGCTTATGATACCATCGATTGACAAGGGCAAACACGGTTTTGCCCTTGTTAATCGATGGTAAAACACATGCTTACAGCAGCGGCAGCTTCCGGTCACGTCCCCAGAAGAACAGCGCCACTGTACCGGGACCTGTATGACTGCCGATGGTCGTACCCACATAGTTGATCTCCACCTTGCCGTTGAGCTTGGGGAATTTGGCCTCAATGAGATCGGCCAGCGCCCGGGCATCCTCATAGCACTCGGACTGAGAGATGAAGCACTTGCCGTCGTAATCCAATCCCTTGTCGGCGTACTGCTCCATCCGCAGCAGCATCTCCTGAATGACCTTCTTCTTGGAGCGGATCTTGGCGCGGGGGATCAGCCGTCCCAGCTCGTCCATGTTCAGCAGCGGGCAGATACCCAGCACGCCGCCGATAAAGCCCGCCGTCTTGGAAATACGTCCGCCCTTGACGTAGAAGCTCAGGTCGGTGGAGAAGAACCAGTGGTTCATCCGCAGCTTGTTCTCCTCGATCCAGTCGTGGAGAGTATCGATGTCCATGCCGGCATCCCGCAGGTCGGCCAGCGTCTCCATGATCAAGCCGTAGCCAGAGGAGGCGCCCAGAGAATCCACGATATAGATCTTCCGGTCAGGGAACTGCTCCCGTGCGATCAGCGCCGCGCTGGAGGCGGAGTTGTAGGTGCCGGACAGGCCGGAGGACAGGCACACGTGGAGAATGTCCCGGCCGCTCTCCAGAATGGGGGTGAACAGATCCAGATACTGGGAGATGTTCACCTGAGAGGTGCTGGTCTCCGCACCGTTGGCCATCGCCTGATAGAAGATGGGAAAAGGAATGGACTGCCCCAGATCGTCGGGATAGGTCTCACCGTTGAGGGTGAAATGGAAGCAGGTGTATTGAATATCACGGGCGGCAAAATGCTCGTGGGTCAGATCGGCTGTGGAGCAGCAGGTAAGGGCATAAGATGACATGGTGTCTCCTCCTGAAAGTCAGAATAGGCCAAAGAGCCAGTAAATAGTATACAGCGCCGCTCTGTAAATGGCAATCTACCGGCGGCCGGACGGATTCTACAGAACAGAAAGGAGCAGAACCACCCGTGATAGAGTGATTCTACTCCCAGTAGAGTCCTGATTTTGCAAGGGTTTTCAGCGCTTTTTCCCGATCCGCGCCGAGAGAAACACCAGAAGCAGGCAGGGCACCGCCATGATGAACAGCTGCCAGAAATTGCGGGAGAGAAATGTCAGATAGACGGTGAGGATCACGCTGAGCACCAGTGCCGCCACGATATAGCGGTTGCCCCGGCCGCCCTTCCACACGGAGCGCAGCACCAACAGCGTGATAAGGGACACCGGAATGGCATACACGAACACCTGCCACACCACCATGCCGCAGATCCACAGAATGATGAACACAAACAGCGCCAGCGTCCAGATGCCCAGAATGGTCACCAGCGTGATCATGTCGGTGGTATAGGAACTGTCGTCCTTTTTGGAACGGTAGATGACCGGTTCGATCTCGTTGTGGGGCTTAAGCAGATAGTCCACATCCACACCGAAGATCTCCGCGATCTGCATCAGCACGAACACATCGGTGGTCACGTCGCCCCGCTCCCATTTGGAGATGGATTTGTCGGAGTAATTCAGTTTTTCGCCCAGCTCCGCCTGCGTCATGCCGGCAGCCAACCGCAGCCGGATCAGATTGCTGGCGATGGTGGCCTTGCGTTCGTCCATAAGTGCTCTTCCTTTTCCGCTGGATTTTGTCTTCTATCATTATTCCGAAAACCGCCGGAAAAGTCAAGAAGAGAATTTTCTGGCCGCCGGGCGGCAGGCTGAAATGAAAGATGGCTTTCTTGTCGTATTCGTTGGAAACGATGTGCCTCAAGGGCACTTGTTCCGCTCAAGCATACGCCGATATATTCGCCCGCCGCCGAAAAAACGTCCCTGTGGTACCGCCACAGGGACGCCTGCGTTATCCGTTGCTGTAGAGAATATCCCGCGCCACGGAGCGGTAAAACAGCGTCTCCACCCCGGAAAAATCATGGGTCTGCCCCATGATCCACATCAGCTTCGCCACGGCAGCCTCGGTGGTCATATCATAGGCCTCCAGCAGCCGCAGATTCTGCTTGAGCCGTCCGCCCACATGATATACCGTCAGATCACTGCCCTCGTTGGGCACCTGAGTGGTCATCACCACCACCTTGCCCACCTCCACGGCGCCGCGGAGGATCTCGTAGAGATTGCCATATTCCGGCAGTCCGCCCACGCCGAAGCTCTCGATGATCAGCCCGTCATAGTGCTGTGCCATAAAGGCCACCAGTTCCGGCTTGGTACCCGGTATCAGCTTCAAAAGTCCCACATTCTCGTCCAATTTGTCATAAAACGTAGGCTTATCCGCCACAGGGCAGGACATATACTGCAAAAGGTGGTCGTCCTGCACCACCGCCAGATCCGGGTGGTTGACGCTGGAGAACGCCTGAAAGCTCTTGGAGCAGGTCTTGCGGGCACGGGTTCCCAGAATGACCTTGCCGTTAAAAACGATCTGCACGCCGCCGCAGCCACGGCAGGCGTAGAAAAATGCATCGGTGAGATTCCGCTTGGAATCGGTGCCGTCGAACCAGATGGGCTTCTGGGCGCCGGTGAGCACGATGGGCTTGGGGCTGCCCTGGATCAGATAGCTGAGCGCCGCAGCGGTGTAGGCCATGGTGTCGGTGCCATGGCAGACCACAAAGCCGTCGTAGGCGTCGTAGTGCTGCCGGATGGCGCCCGCCATGTCCAGCCAGTGGCGGGGCTGGAGGTTTGTGCTGTCCAGGCTGCACACCTGCAGGCAGTCCACCTGACACAGCTCCCCCACCCGGGGCACAAAGCTCAGCAGCTGCTGTGTATTCAGTTCAGGGGTCAGGCCGTCCGGCGTCATCTCACTGGCGATGGTACCGCCGGTGCCGATCATCAGAATGCGTTTCATCCCGTGGTCCCGCTCCTTTCCTATGGCGCGTCCGGCGCCGCCCTTTTACAGTTCCCGGTTGTCCATGGCGGCCAGCGCGAACCGTGCCGCCTGCTGGATCCGCCGGCGCTGCGCCTCATCGGAGGCAGCGTCATACTGTTCCCGCAGCCGCTGTAAAAACAGCCCCCGCAGGGAATCGTCACCGCAGCCGTCCCAGATGTCCCGCCGCACCGTGGTCTGGTCTCGTACCTCCAGGGCATAAAATCGCCCCGCCAGCTGTGCCGTCAGGGCGTCAGCGTCCACGCCCTCGTCCCGCTCGCCGGTCAGCAGAATACGGTAAATGTCCCCCTCTGTCTCCGGCGGCAGCGCCGCCGTCACCGCCGCCAGGGGCGGCCGGTCTGTGACATCCACCGGCAGGATCTGGTAGCGTCGGGCGGCAAAGGGCACAAAGTGCAGCTTCACGCTGCCCCTGTCCACCTCACCGATGAGAAACCCCTTATCTCCCAGTTCGTCAAAGCCCCGTCCCTCCAGGCAGCCGGGGTAGGCATAGGCCGTAGTTCCGGCCTGCTGCACACCGGCATAGGTATGCACATGACCCAGCGCCAGATAATCCAGACCGCTGGCGGCGATCTGGTTTACGTCGATGGGACAGTAGCGGCTGTCACTCTTGCCCACCTCGCCGTGGAGCAGTCCGATGGCCACGCCCTCGTCGCCGTCGGCGATACCCGCCAGCGATGCGCCCCGGGTCACCTCCGGCGCGGTAAAAGCCGCCCCGTAAACGGTGCAGCCATATTGCGGAAAGCGGAAGCGGGTGATCTGAGGCGTGGTGAAGATGTGGACGTTATCCGGCCACAGCGTACGGACATAGGGAGATGCGGCGGCCACACAGTCGTGGTTGCCGGGGGCGATGACCACCTGTCCGTGGAAGGAGGCCAGCGCCTGCGCCAGCTCTTCCGCCGTCTGCCCGTAGATCTCGCTGCTGTCGAAGAGATCTCCGGCCAGCAGCAGCAGCTCCGTGCCGTGATCATTGCCGTACTCCACCAGCCGCGCCGCCGTCCGGCGGCTCTCGGCGCGGCGCTGCCGCGCCTGCTCCGGCGAAAGCGCCCGGAAAGCGCTGTCCAGATGAAAATCAGCCGCGTGCAGGATGCGTACCATTTACGCTTCCTCGTCCTGCCAACCCTTGCACACGTCCACCCAGGACACAAAGTTGGCACCGCAGCAGCGTTCCAGCTCATCGCAGGTCAGCTCAATAGCGCTGGCCGCGCTGCCCACGGCGGGAAATACCGTGTCAAACCGCTTCAGGGACACATCCAGATAGGTCTTTACATCCTCCGGCAGCGCAAAGGGGCACACGCCGCCCACGGCGTGGCCGATGCGCTCCACGGCCTCCTCGGCGGTGAGCATCTTGGCCTTGGCACCGAAATAGTGCTTATACTTGCTGTTGTCGATCTTGGCGTCGCCGGCGGCCACGATCAGCAGCGGCTCCTCCCCCGCCTTGAAGCTGAGAGTCTTGGCGATCCGGGCGCCCTCCACGCCCACCGCCAGCGCCGCCAGCTCCACCGTGGCGCTGGATACCTCGAATTCACGGATACGGTCAGCCACGCCGTAGGGCTCCAGATAGGCTCTTACTTTTTCAACAGACATCTTGTTGTTTCTCCTTTGCATCGATCAATGGTTTTTCTATGGGCGTATCGCTCACCGGATGTCCACCCGCTCCACGGCGGTGCACCGTCCGGTGTCGCTGTCCAGCGTAAAAATGCAGCCCTGTGCCTTGCACGGGCCGTCGGCGAAGCGGTAGCGCCCCGCCAATCCCCCCAGAAACGTCTCGATGGACTGCTCCGGCGGGATCCCCAGCACAGACTCGATGGCGCCGGTCATACCCAGATCGGTGATGTAGCCGGTGCCCTTGGGCATCACCCGCTCGTCGGCGGTGGGCACGTGGGTATGGGTGCCCCACATGGCGCTGATGCGGCCATCCAGATAGTAGCCCAGCGCCAGCTTTTCGCTGGTGGCCTGAGCATGGAAGTCCAGCAGCGTAAAAGTGGGCTTCTCCTTTTCATCCATCTCCCGCAGCAGCTTATCGGCAGTGGTAAAGGGATCGGCGGCCTTCCAGTCCAGGTCGCACCGCCCGATGAGGGTCATCACGGCGATCCGGACGGCGCCGCAGTCGTACACGCCGCAGCCCCGTCCCGGCTTCCGGCCAGAGAAGTTGGCTGGCCGCAGGATGTAGCGGTTGTCCTCCAGATAATCCGCGATCTGCACGCGGCCAAAGGTGTGGTTGCCCAGCGTGATCACATCGGCGCCGGCGGCAAACAGGGCGTCCGCCTGCGCGGGGGTCAGACCGGTGCCGGAGATATTCTCCCCGTTGACCACGGTAAAGGCGATGTTTTTCAGCTGCTTCACCGCCGGCAGATGGCGGCGCAGGTGCTTGAGTCCATCCTCGCTGGTCACATCGCCGATAGCCAGAACATTGTAGCGCATAACGACCTCCTGTGTTTGCTTTTTATGGGTGATTTCCGCTGTTGGCCTTTGTTTTGTGCTGCCGCCCGGTGGTCTCGATCCACATCTCCGGCCGGCAGTTCTCCTGCTTTCACGGCAGGCCTCCGTCGGCGCCGCGGTCATCTGCCGTTATTATGCCACAAAAAAACATCCGGCGCAAGTACCGTCTCACGGCCGTAAGCAGGGATATACACTTATTGTATGTAGACTTATTGTGTGATTCTTCATAGACTGATTATATCATGATCTGTCGAGGTGTTCTCCTATGGATATTATCAAAGTCTTTGGCTCAAATGTACGGAAATATCGCATACAGAACGGTTTTTCCCAGGAAAAATTTGCGGAGATCTGCGGCCTTCACAGAACATATATCAGTGATATTGAATGCTTTCGCAGAAGTATTTCTCTGGACAACATTCAAAAAATCGCTGATGCACTGGAAATAGAGACATACCAATTATTTCTGGAGGATCGATAAATGACGGATTTTATTATTTCCAGCTTTTATGAGAAAATGGCCCATGTCGATTTTGAAGCATATGGAATTCTGGATGCAGGCAACAAAATACATACACTGGGTACCGACTCAAAAATCATCGGCAGAATATTTGAGATGTATGTGCAGCCGGTTCTCGAACAGATTGCCGGCGAAAACGGCTATACATTGCAAACTCCCACATCCCAAACAC
>CAKTMQ010000054.1 GCA_934573945.1 uncultured Oscillospiraceae bacterium
CGCGGAATGAACAGCTCCGCAGCGTACCGTGACGCACTGTGGAGCAGGGCGACTGTCCGCAAGATCGTCGGCAGCGACGTCTATATCGGCAACCGCACCTATGGAAAAGTATCCAGAAACCATTTGAACGAGAAAAAGAAGCGTCAGCCCACGGAGCAATGGACGGTCATTCCAAACGCACATCCACCGATTATCAGCAAGGAGCTGTTTGACGCGGTACAACAGGTCAACCAAGAGGTTCTTGCGTCCCGTGCCGCCTATCGCGCATGTGCCGATGTTGGCGATGTGCAGGCTGATCTTTTTCGCGGTAAGCTGTTCTGTGCGGAGTGCGGCAGTCCCATGGGGGCTGGCAAGGGCTGCGCCCGGCACGGCGCACACTCCCCCAGCCGACTGTTCTATGACTGCAACCGCTACCGCTACTCCGCGCACACCGTCTGTGCCAGTCACTACATCCGCCATGAACGACTGCTTGCCGCTGTCACCGACGTCTTAGACCAGCAGTTGACATTGACCGTTGATGTAGAGCGGCTGATCCATGAAATCGACCACGCCGCCGAGCTGATACAGGAAAAGCAGGAAAAACAGAATACCGCCACGAGCCTGCGGCTCCAACGGCAGAGCCTTGACCGGAAGCTGGATGTGCTGATTCATGACCTGTCCACCGGGCTGATCGGCCGCGAGGAATTTCTCTACGCAAAGGAAAAATACCGGGCAGAGCTCAACCGCATTCTCGCGGCGGAAGCCGCACAAAAGAAGCGGATCGAGCAGATGCAGAAGGGCCTATCCACCGCGCAGACGTGGGTACGCGCCATGCAGGAATACCAACGGCTCCCGGCCATAACAAAGGAGCTTCTTGATACGCTTGTGGAGTGCATCTCCATTCACGAGGATCGCAGCATCACGGTCCAGCTCAACTATGCCGACCCCTTCGCTGCACTACGCCCCTATCACACACTGGCAAAGGAGGCGGCTTGCTGTGGATAAAGCGACTTCCGATCTCATGATCTGCTACTACCGCCTTTCCTCGGAGGATGGCGACGTTGCACGCGGAAATGCCACGGAGAGCTTCAGTATCTCCGCACAGCGCCTTTGTGTGCGGAACTTCCTCGCGTCCCGCCCTGATCTGGAGGGAACCGTTGAGGAGATTGTAGACGATGGATACTCCGGCACTAATATGAACCGTCCCGGTATGCAGCGGCTGCTGTCGCTGGTAAAGTCTGGAAGAGTCAAGGCTGTCATTGTACGTGACCTCTCCCGTTTTTCCAGAAACTTTCTGGAGGGCGGCCACTATCTGGAGTTCGTGTTTCCGGCGTATGGCGTCCGTTTCATCTCCATCAACGACCACTTTGACAGTGCCGACTATGGTGAATCCACCGGCGGTCTGGAGCTGGGCATCACCAACCTGCTGAACCAGCTGTACAGCCGTGACCTGTCCCGCAAGATCAAAAGCGTAACGGACCGCAAAAAGCTGAATGGCGAATATGCCTTTGGCGCTGTGCCTTACGGCTATCAGAAGGGTGCGCAGAAGAATACCATCGTAGTTGACCCGCCTGCCGCCGACGTCGTCAGACAGATATTTCAGTGGGCCTCGCAGGGCATCAGCATCACACAGATCGCGCAGCGGCTGAATGCGTCCGGCACTGAGACTCCCTCCGCCTATCTGGCAAAAGTCCGGGGTCGCTACAAGGTGCGGAAGTTCTGGACATATGAATCCGTCCGGAATATTCTTCAGAACCGCATCTACACCGGCGATACGGAGGCGTTCAAATCCCATGTGGTCAAGGTCGGCAGCAACCGCACGAAGCTGCTCCCCGAAGCGGAGCGCCCTATCATTCCCCATACGCACGAGCCTATCGTGTCACGGGAGCTATACTATCTCGCCCGCAGCACCGTACAGAAAACGGCACCGAAAACACCGACGGGAAATGCGCCAAGCCTGCTGCAGCCCTATCTCGTCTGTGGCTGCTGCGGAAATCGTCTGGTGAAGGGCAAGGCCTCCAACAAGAACTGGCGCTGCGCGTCGGCGCGCTATGTACCGGAAAGCGGCTGTGCCGAGGTCTGTATCTCCGATGCCGACTTGCAAGCGATTCTCATCCGTGCGATCAATATGCAGTGCCGGCTGCGGGACGCTCGTCTTGAGACCTACCAGCGTCAGTTTGAGAGTCACGCCTCCAAACGCCGCGCCATCAACGCGAGGATGCAGAGAGTACAGGCCGACATCCACCGCAAGCAGGAGGAGCTTATGTCTCTCTACGAGGCGCATATCGGCGGCCAACTGTCAAAAGAAGCCTTTACAGGAAAACGGGAAAACCTTCTCCGTGCACAGAATGAAAAAAAGCGGCAGCTTGCCCAGTTGGAAAGCGATTGGGAACTGCTCTGTGCGGAGGAGGAGACCGTCAAAAAGGAAGAACAACAAACCTCCGTCCTCTCTCCGTACCATGAAATAAGCGCTTTAGACCCTGCTCTTATGCGGGAATTAGTCTGTGAAATTTTAGTTTTCCACAGGCGAAAAATTCAAATTAATTGGAAATTTCACGATTTTACAAGTGAATTTGCCTAATATAGTTCTTAAAAAATTATTTGTTGTCCCATATTGACATCAACCGTGAGCGGCAGTCCCATTCTGCAGGACGGCAAATTCGTGGGCGCTGTGACCCATGTGCTCATCGACGATCCCACCCGGGGCTACGGCATCCTGATGGAAAATATGCTGCGTATGACCACGTGACGGGAGGTGTGAGCGATGCGATCCCTGTTGATCCGGGACACCACCCGCGCCCAGCGGGAGGAGATCGTGCGGCGGGCGCTGAATGCCTGCGGCGGCCTGTGTGACGGCTGCAGCGGCTGCGGCAACGCCGGCGGCGGACGGGTGGAGACCATCTACCGGCCCTATATCGACGGTGAAAAGGAACTGGCGCAGATCAACGCCGAATACGCCGCCAGCCGCGGACTGATCCGCTGAGGGCGAACCCCCGGGAGACGGCATAGCCGTCTCCCGGGGCTGCTTGTCAAGAAAGGGCTATGCCCTTTTATTGACAAAACCGGATTCGCCCCGCGTTCATTTTCCCCGCAAAACGGACAAATGAACACTCTTTCCGCGCTTGATCCAAATTTTTTCAGCGTGGCGGAACCTTTCCGCCGGATACGCCGCCAAATGGGTGTCCATGAGACAGAAAGGAAGTTTGCACGATGAAAAAGATGAAAAGTTTTACTGCATTGCTTTTGACGCTGGTTCTGGCGCTGACCGCCTGCGGCGGCAAGCAGGACGACAGCAAGCCCGACGACTGACACCGCCGCGGCCATCGACGCCGCGTGGAGCGGTATCTTCGGCAGCGCCAGCAACCAGATCACGGTGAAGTGACGCGTGCGGCCTTTGCTTCTCTTTTACGGGACGCGATGCATCACATCGCGTCCCGCACAGAATATGATGACGGTATGCAGAGGCGGTGCTCTGCCCTGCCCCTACGATTTCTCAAGGATTGCGTTTTTCTGACGTGCGGGCGGATGTGGGCGCAGTGGAGCAAAGCGAAGCAAGTACCCTTGGGGTACATCCGCCCCTACGAAAGGGTACAAGAAATACCTGCTTCGGGCGGGCAGAGCCCCCTATCTTTCACAAAAAAAAGAGACGGCACAGCCGTCTCTTTTTTCATGCGTTGTCGTTCTCTTTTATGCGCGATTGTCCCGTTTATACGCTTTTATGCCCCGGTGCCCTGGCTGTCACTGTCCTCCAGCGTCAGGGTGATGGGCTGGTGGGGATCCGGCAGGGATGCCGCGCCCGGCACTGCGTCCGGCGTTTCCGGCGCGGCGGTATCCAGCGCGTCGCTGACGGTCTGGGCGGCCTGCGCCACGGCGGCGGACTGCTCCATCCGCGCCTGCTCCTGCCGCAGCCGCTGCGCCTCCCGCTGCTGCGCTTCCAGCTGTCGCGCCTCCTCCGCCTGACGGTGCGCCTCGGCGTTGGCGGCGCGGTTGGCCGCCTTTTCCGCCGTGCGGCGGCGGTTCATGGCGCCGAAGGCGCGCAGTGCCGCCCACAGGCTGACGATACCCACCACCGCCATGCCTACCCAGCCCGGCGTCCGGATCTGATAGAAGTCGCGGATGGTGAAGTGGCCCCGTCCCATGCCCAGAAAATACAGCGCCACACCGGCAGCCACACACAGGATACACACCACCAGATCCAGCACCGCCCGGACGCGGTGGCTGCGGCGGCGACCGAAATAGCACACCAGCAGCACCAGCGCCGCCAGAAACAGGGCAGGCGACTGGCAGCAGAGCAGATAACCCAGCGTTGCGTCCATGGCCGACCCTCCTTACCGGGTCACCCGGGGCAGAACGCCCAGCAGCACCATGGGCGCATGGCCGGTATTGGCGATGCTGTGGGTGTGTCCCTCGGGACAGTAGTGGCACATTCCGGCGCGGATGGGATAGGTCTCGCCGTCGTCGATGCAGCGGCCTTCCCCGGCCAGCACATAGACCACCTCGCAGTTGCCCGTGTGGGTGTGCAGACCGATGGATGCGCCGGCGGGCAGCGTCAGCTGCACCACCGAGCCCATGGAGGGATCGTCGAATTTACGCACCTCCGCCGTGCCCTCGCCGCCCTTGAAAGCGGCGGCGGAGACGGCGGGAATTTTGTCGAAAGCAAGGATCATGGCGGTTCACCTCAGTTCAGGAAGTCCTTCAGCTTTTTGCTGCGGCTGGGATGGCGGAGCTTGCGCAGCGCCTTGGCCTCGATCTGGCGGATGCGCTCACGGGTGACGTTGAACTCCTTGCCCACCTCTTCCAGTGTGCGGGTACGGCCGTCCTCGATGCCAAAGCGCAGCTTCAGCACCTTCTCCTCCCGGGGGGTCAGGGTGCTGAGCACGTCCACCAGCTGCTCCTTGAGCAGTGTGAAGCTGGCGGCCTCGCTGGGCTCGGACGCGCCCTCGTCGGGAATGAAGTCGCCCAGATGGCTGTCCTCCTCCTCACCGATGGGGGTCTCCAGCGACACCGGCTCCTGGGCGATCTTCAGGATCTCCCGCACCTTGTCCACCGGCATACCCATCTCGGCGGAGATCTCCTCCGGGGAGGGGTCGTGTCCCAGCTGCTGGAGCAGCTGACGGCTGACACGGATGACCTTGTTGATGGTCTCCACCATATGTACGGGGATACGGATGGTGCGCGCCTGGTCGGCGATGGCGCGGGTGATGGCCTGCCGGATCCACCAGGTGGCGTAGGTAGAGAACTTGTAGCCCTTGGTGTAGTCGAACTTCTCCACCGCCTTGATCAGACCCAGGTTGCCCTCCTGGATCAGATCCAGGAACAGCATACCCCGTCCCACGTACCGCTTGGCGATGGACACCACCAGACGCAGGTTGGCCTCGGCCAGCTTCTGCTTGGACTTGTTGCCGGTCTTGATGTCCTTCTGCAGCTGCGCCAGCTCCTCGGGATCGATGGTCTCGCCGTTTTCCGCCGCCTCATCCAGCCGCGCCTGAGCGGCGCGTCCGGCGGACATGGCGGTGGCCAGCACGATCTCCTCATCGGCGCTCAGCAGCGGCACCCGGCCGATCTCCTTGAGGTACATACGCACCGGGTCGTCGATGTTGAAGCTGTCCACCAGCGTGTTGGGATCCACCAGCTCCTCTTCCTCGATCTCGACGATCTCCTCCATGGGCGGCTCGATGTCGTCGTTGAGATCCACCAGGAAGTCCTCGCTGCCCACCTCGATGCCCAGTGCCTCCAGCGAGTCGTAGATCTTGTCCATCTGCTCGCTCTCCAGATCCATCTCGTCCAGCACGTCGCTGACCTCGTTGGCGTCCAGCTTGCCCTTCTTCTTGCCGCGGCTGAGCATATCCCGCAGCTTTTCATTGGCCATGATCAGGGAGGCGGCGGGCAGCGAGGCGATGGTCTTGTCGTCCAGCTTGCCCTTGTCCTTCTTCGCCTCGCCGTCCTTGGCGGCTTCCTTCTCGTCCTTGGCGGCGTCAGCCTTGGCGCTGTCCTTTTTCTTCTGCCCGTCCTGCTTGCTGCCGTCCGCGGCCAGCAGGGTGTTGGCCATCTCCTCCAGCTCCTTGGGGGTATACGTCTTTTCGGTCATGCTTGCTTTCCTCCGTATCGTTTCTTGTCTTTATAAGTCTCCATTGCCAGCACCAGTGGATCCAGTCCGGAGCTGTCCCGCTTGGTCTGCTCCTCGCGGATCACCCGTATGTAGTCCGCCAGCGCCTGCGCGGCGTTGGCCGGGGATTCCGGTTTTTGCAAAATGGTGGTCAGGTGGCTCATCTCCTCGCCGGAGAGCACCGCCGCCAGCGACGCCACGCCGCTCTGGGCGTACCGCCGTTCCCACAGGGCGGCGTAGATCTTTCCCAGCAGCGGTGAGGAGAAGTCCTCCGGCTGCAGGGGCATCCGGTCGCCGAACAGGGCGGGATCCAGATGCAGCAGCCGGATCACACCCTCCTCCGCCATGGCGCTGCGCAGGTTGGTGTACCGGTCGCTCCGGGTGGGCGGCTGCACCGACATGGCCGGGTTCAGCTCCTGCCGCTCCCGCTTTTTCCGGCTCTGGAAGCGGCGGCGGCGGACAGCCCGCGCCACCTCCTGCCCCATGGCCTCCGGCGTCAGACCGGCGGCCTCGGCGGCGCGGGTGGCGTAGACCTCCCGTTCCACGGGGCTGTTCAGCTCGGAGAGGATCTGGCTCACCTCGGCGGTGTAGTCGATGCGCCCCTGATCGCTGCGCAGGTCGTACTTGGCGGCGGCCTGAGACATCCGGAATTCTATGCCGTTCTCGCTGCCGCTGAGCAGCCGCTCGAAAGCGGGTGCACCCTGAAATTTGATGAAGTCGTCGGCGTCCTGCTTGACGTATTCGCCGTTGACCAGCCGCCGGGGCAGCTTCAGCACCCGGACGGTGAAATCGGTGTTGTTCAGCATGGCCAGCGCCCGCTCCGTGGCCAGCTGGCCGGCGTTGTCGTTGTCGTAGCACAGCACCAGCTCCTTGGTGAACCGGCTCAGCAGCCGAATCTGCTCGGTGGTCAGCGCCGTGCCCATGGAGGCCACCGCGTTGTCGAACCCCGCCTGATGCAGCGTCACCACATCCAGATTGCCCTCGCAGAGGATGATGTTGGGGCGCTTGGTCTTTTTGGCCAGATTCAGCCCGTAGAGCACACGGCGCTTGCTGTACACCGGCGTCTCCGTGCTGTTCATGTACTTCGGCTCCGACTTGTCGATGACACGGCTGCCGAAGCCCACCACGTCGCCCCGCACGTCGATCACCGGCAGCATCAGCCGGTTGCGGAATTTGTCGTAAAACCCGCCGTTCTTGTTGGCCACGATCAGCCCCGCCGTCAGCAGCTCCTGCTTGCTGTAGCCCTTGGCGGTCATAGCCCGCAGCAGCGCGTCCCAGCTGTCGGGCGACGCGCCCATGCCGAAGCGGACGGCGATCTTCCGGCTGATGGCGCGCTTTTCCAGATACTGCCGCACCGCCGCACCGTCGTCGCTCTGGAGGACGCTGTAAAACCACCGGGCGGCCTCCCGGTTCAGCTCCAGCAGTCTGCGCCGCTGCCGCTCCGCGTCCAGCGATTGGCGATCCTCCTCCGGCACCTCCATGTTCGCCCGCTTGGCCAGAAACCGGACGGCCTCCGGGTAGTTGAGATTTTCCATCTCCATGACGAAATTGATGACGCCGCCGCCCTTCTTGCAGCCGAAGCAGTGGTAAAACTGCCTGTCCGGCATCACGTGGAAGGAGGGCGTCTTTTCATTGTGGAAGGGACAGCAGCCCCAGTAGCTGCCGCCCTTGGGGGTCAGCGCCACGTAGGAGCCTACCACGTCCACGATGTCGCTGCGTGCCAGCAGCTCGTCGATAAAATTGGGAGGAAACAACGCCCGCACCTCCTTTCCCCGGCGCATCAAACTTTTTTCTCATTTTATATATACAGAAAAACTTTCAAAACCACTCTTTTTTACCGCAATTTTTTCGCAAAGCCCGAAAGTTTTTCGTTCCGCGCCCCGGCGCCGTCTTTACGGTGGGGCGGCGGCGTGGTATAATGTGGGGGAAATCAATCGAGAAACAGGAGGTCGTCCCTATGAAGCTACTTTTTACCGGCGGGCAGGTGGTCAGCGGCAGCGCCGTCACCCGGGCTGACGTACTGGTGGAGGACGGAAAGGTCACGGCGGCGGCACCGGAGATCGCCGCGCCGGACGCCCGGCAGGTGGACGTGACGGGCAAGCTGCTGCTGCCCGGTCTGATCGACGCCCACACCCACTTCGATCTGGACGTGTGCAGCACCACCACCGCCGACGATTTTGAAAGCGGCAGCCGGGCGGCGCTGCGGGGCGGCACCACCACCGTCATCGACTTCGCCTGCCCCAACAAGGGGGAGACGCTGGCCTACGGGCTGGAGCTGTGGCACAAAAAGGCGGCGAGCTGCCACTGCGACTACGGCTTCCACATGACCATCGACGACTGGAACGAGGGCATCGAGGGCGAGCTGGACGCCATGTTCGACGCCGGTATCACCTCCTTCAAGATGTACATGACCTACCCGGCCATGATGCTGCCGGACGGAGATCTGTACCGGGCGCTGAAGGCGCTGAAGGCGCGGGGCGGCATCTGCGGCGTACACTGCGAGAACAGCGGTGTCATCGACGCGCTGGTGGCGGAGAAGAAGGCCGCCGGTGAGAACACCGTGGCCTGCCATCCCCAGACCCGTCCCGCCTATCTGGAGGCGGAGGCGGTGAGCCGCATCCTGCGCATCGCCCAGGCGGCGGAGGCACCGGTGGTCATCGTGCACACCACCAACGCCGCCGCGCTGGCGGAGATCGACCACGCCCGGGCGCGGGGTCAGGTGGTGTACGCCGAGACCTGCCCCCAGTATCTGGCGCTGGACGAGAGCGTCTACTACCAGCAGGACTGGCTGTCCGCCGCCAAGTATGTCTGCGCCCCCCCTATCCGCACCACGGCGGATCAGTACGCCCTGTGGGAGGGTCTGGCACAGGGACGGGTGCAGACGGTGTCCACCGACCACTGCTCCTTCACCACCCGGCAGAAGCTGGCGGGACAGGGGGATTTCACCACCATCCCCGGCGGTCTGCCCGGCGTGGAGACCCGGTGCGAGGTGGTGTATACCGCCGGTGTGGCGGCGGGACGCATTGACCTGCCCACCGCCTGCCGCGTGCTCAGTGAGAACCCGGCCAAGCTCTATGGCCTGTATCCCCGGAAGGGCGTCATCGCCCCCGGCGCCGACGCGGACATCGTGGTATACGACCCGGCGGCGGATCACACCCTCCATGCCGCCGACATGGTGTCCCACTGCGATTACAGCCCCTTTGAGGGCTTCCGCACCGCCGGCAGCATCGCCGCCGTGTACCTGCGGGGACAGCTGGCGGTGGACAACGGCGCCGTGCAGGATGTGGCCGGACAGTATCTCCACCGGGGCAAGTGCCAACTGTAAGGGCGGCAATGCCTTCAAAAAGGACATTGTTTTTCCAAAGCGGCAGAGAGAGCCTGCGCCGCTGTGCGGCGCAGGCTCTTGTATCCGTTGTTTGAAAGATTTGAAAAGACGCACCGTAATGGTGCGTCTTTCCGTTTGGCAAATATAAGAGAGAAAACAGATGGTGTCGAATTGAATGA
>CAKTMQ010000055.1 GCA_934573945.1 uncultured Oscillospiraceae bacterium
CTACATTACAAGCAACCTTTTGAAAGGAGTCTGAGCAGCATGGAAAAGACCATTCGCAGCATGACCATGGATCGTTTCTTTAGCTACTATTACTTTTTTACCGAAAAAGTAATAGCGATTTGTGGTGCCCACAGCCGGATGGCCATTTGCACAATGCTTTGACCCCGTTCAAAGGAATTGCGTGAAATAAACCCGCCGTAAGGATCCACAAAGATCCCTGCGGCGGTTCTTTATTTTTACCGAATTTCATTTCAGGAGGATAAACAACATGAAAACCAAACGTATCGCAACACTTCTTCTCTCCCTTGTTCTGGTGCTGAGCCTGTGTCTGGGGCTGACGGCCTGCGGCAGCAACGGCGGCCAGCAGGACACGCCGCAGGCCGATCCCGCTGAGGACACCGACAGCGTCACGTATACGGTAGGCATCTGCCAGCTGGTGCAGCATGACGCACTGGACGCCGCCACGCAGGGCTTTATCGATGCACTGAATGAGGCGCTGCCCGGCCAGGTGAAGATCATCAACAAGAATGCCTCCGGTGACACGGTCAACTGCTCCACCATCATCAACGGCTTCGTGTCTGACAGCGTGGATCTGATCATGGCCAACGCCACCCCCGCTCTGACGGCTGCGGCCTCCGCCACCAGCGACATCCCCATTCTGGGTACCTCTATCACCGCTTACGGTGTGGCGCTGGATCTGGATGACTTCAACGGTACGGTGGGCGGCAACATCTCCGGTACCTCCGACCTGGCGGATCTGGAGAAGCAGGCTGCCATGATTACCGAGTGGTTCCCCGAGGCCAAGAAAGTCGCCCTGCTGTTCTGCTCCGCTGAGGCCAACTCCCGCTATCAGATCGAAGAGGTCGCCAAGCACCTGGCTGACGCCGGTATCGAGACCGAGGAATTCGCTTTCACCGACACCAACGATGTCGCCTCTGTGACCCAGGCCGCCGCCGACTACGCCGATGTGGTCTACATCCCCACCGATAACACCGCCGCCGCCAACACCGAGGCCATCGCCAATGTGCTGATCCCCGCCGGCGTGCCCGCCATCTGCGGTGAAGAGGGCCTCTGCTCCGGCTGCGGTGTGGCGACCCTGTCCATCAGCTACTACGATCTGGGCAAGACCACCGGTGAGATGGCCGCCCGGATTCTCACCGGCGAGGCGGATATTTCCACCATGCCTATCGAGTACACCAATGCAACGCCCAAGTACAACGCCTCCGTCTGTGAGGCCTTGAATATCACCCCGCTGGACGGCTACACCGCCATCGAGGACTGAGTCTCTCGTCTGGGGAGAGATGCGGGACTATCCCGCATCTCTCCAACTTTGAAATGTAAGGAGCATGACCTATGAGTTTCCTTTCTTCGCTGATGAATGCGCTGCCCGGCGCCGTTGCCCAGGGTCTGTGCTGGGGCATCATGGCCATCGGCGTGTACATCACCTTCCGCGTGCTGGACGTGGCTGACCTGACAGTGGATGGCTCGCTGGCTACCGGCGGTGCCGTGTGCGTGATGATGATCCGCGCCGGTGTGAATCCCTGGTTGGCGCTGCTGTGCGCCATGGCCGCCGGCATGGTGGCCGGACTGATCACCGGTCTCTTTCACACCCGCTGCGGCATCCCCGCCATCCTCTCCGGTATTCTGACCCAACTGGCGCTGTACTCCATCAATCTGCGGATCATGGACAGCAAGGCCAATCAGGCGGTGAGCGTGGACAAGTATGATCTGCTGCTTTCGCAGCGCTACGTCCGTTCACTGTCGCTGGACAATCCTCTGCCTCTGCTGGTGATCCTGACCGCAGTGATCGTGGCTGCGCTCTTCTGGTTCTTCGGCACCGAAAAAGGAAACTCTGTCCGCGCTACCGGCGCCAACCCTCACATGGCTCGCGCACAGGGCATCAACACCAACGCCAATCTGGTGCTGGGTCTGATGCTCTCCAACGGACTGGTGGCGGTGGCCGGCGGCCTGCTGGCACAGTATCAGGGCTCCAGCGACATCAACATGGGCCGCGGCGCCATCGTCATCGGCCTGGCCGCCGTCATCATCGGTGAGGTGATCTTCGGCAAGCTGTCCAGCAGCATTGGCCTGAAACTGCTGGCCGTCTCCATCGGTGCTATCGTCTACTACATCGTACTGCAGATCGTACTGCAGATCGGTCTGAACACCAACGATCTGAAGCTGGTCACTGCGCTGATCGTAGCACTCTTTCTGGCGCTCTCCTACCTGAACGTCCGGAAAAAACGCCGCCCCAAGACAGCGGCGATCCCCCAGAAAGGAGAGGACAGCCATGCTTGAATTAAAGGAGCTCTACAAAACCTTCCACCCCGGCACCGTCAACGCCAAGACCGCTCTGAACGGCCTGAGCCTGACGCTGCACGACGGCGACTTTGCCACGGTCATCGGCGGCAACGGCGCAGGAAAGTCCACCATGCTCAATGCCGCCGCCGGCACGCTCACGGTGGATGCCGGCAAGGTGTTCATCGACGGCACGGACGTCACCGATCTGGCGGAGTACAAACGCGCCGCCATGATCGGCCGGGTGTTCCAGGATCCCATGATGGGCACAGCGCCCTCCATGCACATCGAGGAAAATCTGGCGCTGGCCGCGCGCCGCGGTCAGAAGCGCCGGCTGTGCTGGGGCATCACCAGGGAGGAGCGGGAAAAATACCGCCAGTTGCTGTCCACACTGGGACTGGGACTGGAGTCCCGCCTGGGGGTGGAGGTCAGCACCCTGTCCGGCGGCCAGCGGCAGGCGCTGACACTGCTGATGGCCACGCTGAAAAGCCCCAAGCTGCTGCTGTTGGATGAGCACACCGCCGCACTGGATCCCAAGACCGCCGCCAAAGTGATGGAGCTCACCGACCGCATCGTCAGCCGGGAACATCTCACCACACTGATGATCACCCACAATATGCGGGACGCCATTCAGTACGGCAACCGCCTCATCATGCTCCACGAGGGGTGCATCATTCTTGACATCTCCGGCGAGGAAAAGCAGAAGCTCACCATCCCGGATCTGCTCAATGAATTTGCCAAGGCCAGCGGCGACGAGTTCGCCAGCGACCGCGCCCTGCTCTCTTAACTGAACAATTTTCTTCCATCTTTCTCACGGCACAGGGGGCGCTTCTATCGGAAGCGCCCCCTGTGCCGGCTTTTATTTCTTTATCGCTCCGGATCCCAGGAGGCACGCCCCTGCTCCGGATCGCTGTCAAAGGTCTTGCTGCCCTGCCGCTCAAAGTCCAGATAGCGGGTACCCTGAAAGGTCAGCTTTCCCATATCGCCCTCTGCCAGCATCCCGTATACCTGTCCTTTTACCGTCATCTCCATCCGGTCGCCGCTGGCCACCTGAAACGTAACATAGTAGGTAGTCGAGGTAGAGGTGTGCATAGCGCCGTTTTCACCGGTGCTATGGTGGTGCACGTCGGTGTTCTGCCGCTTGGCCACAACGGTGGCCTCCACCGTCAGGCGGGGTGAATTGTTATTCTTGTGCCATGTACCGATACCCTTTGCCGCCGTGATGATAAAGAACACCAGAAACACGGCAAATGCAAGGAAGAACAAGCCCTGCAATATACCGAAGCCTACATCAAAATCAAATCCAAACAATCCCATACCGCAGCTCCTTTCGCCTGCCAAAATACTTTCTCTGTCCCGATCCTATCCTATCACCGCCGCATTGTCCAGCAATCTCAGGTTGCATCATGCCTGTGAGCGGCGCAACTTTGCCGTTACACCGCCTTATTCCTTTGTCAGATGGCGCATAGCGGTCTTGAGCATCAGCTTTTTCGTGCCCACCGTGTCAAAGGCCACCTCGATCAGTGCGTCGCCGCCCATGGGGCGCACCGACAACACCAACCCATGACCGAAAGCGGCGTGCTTCACGCTCTCACCGGCCTGAAGCTCCAACAGCGGCACGGGCTGCTGCTTTGCTGCCACCGCCATATAGGCGGGCTTCTGCGCCGCCGAACGGCCGGATGCGCCATACGGCGCCGCACCGGCGGCGGTATAGCCGCCGAAGCCTGCGTCGTCATTGTAGGCGTCGCTCCAATGGCGCTCGCTCCGCGGCTCCGGCTTACCGATCCACTGGCTGTTCTCCTCCGGAATCTCCTCCAGAAAACGGGATGGCATGGCCGGCGCAGTGCGTCCGAAGAGCATACGCTGCCGGGCGTGCGTCATGGTCAGATGCTCCCGGGCACGGGTCATAGCCACATAGCACAGACGCCGTTCCTCCTCCATCTCCTCCTCATCGCCCATGGCGCGGTTGCCGGGGAAGAGACCGTCCTCCACGCCCACCACGAACACCTCCGGAAATTCCAGTCCTTTGGCGCTGTGCATGGTCATCATCACCACGCAGTTGTCGCTCTCCTCCGTGCTGTCCAAGTCCGTATACAGCGCCACCTCGTCCAGGAATCCCGCCAGTGTGGGGTCGTCCGGCTGATTATCCAGAAATGCATGGATACTGGAGGTCAGTTCCTGTACGTTCTCCAGCCGTCCCCGACTCTCCATGTCGTTTTTTTCCGTCAGCATGGTCACATAACCGCTGCGGCTGCAGACATACTCATAGAACTCCGGCAGGGACATTTCTCCGCTTTTTCCCCGCATCTCCTCGATCATATCCGTAAAGGTTTTCAGCTTTACGGCAGATGCTTTCAGTTCAGGATAGGCATCCGCGTGACAGAATATCTCATAGAGCGGCAGACCGTGCGCCGTTGCCAGCAGCTGTGCCTTGTCCACCGTGGCCGTACCGATCTTCCGTGCCGGTACGTTGACGATGCGCCGCAGCCGCAGGTCATCCGCCGGATTATTGATCACGCACAGGTAGGCCAGCATATCCTTTACCTCCGCCCGGTCAAAGAACTTCATGCCGCCGATGATCTTATAGGGCACACCGCTGCGCTTGAAGGCATATTCCAGCGCGTTGGACTGGGCGTTCATCCGGTAGAGTACCGCGTGATCCCGCCAGTTCCGTCCCCGGTTGTAGTTCATCATCACCTGACCCACCACGAAATTGGCCTCGTCGCCCTCGTTGAAGTTGGTTTTAATGAGCACCTTGTCGCCGGCGCCGTTTTTCGTCCACAGCGTTTTTCCCTTGCGCCCCTGGTTGTGGCGGATCACGGCGTTGGCCGCGTCCAGAATATTCTGGGTGGATCGATAATTCTGTTCCAACCGGATGGTGCGCGCCCCTCGGTACTGCTTTTCAAAGCTGAGGATGTTCTCGATATTGGCGCCGCGGAAGCGGTAAATGCTCTGGTCATCGTCGCCCACCACGCAGATATTGCAGTAGCCGCCCGCCAGCAGGCTGGTCAGCAGGTATTGCAGATGGTTCGTGTCCTGATACTCATCCACCAGCACGTAGCGGAACTTCCGCTGGTAGTATTCCCGCACCTCCGCATCCCGCTGCAGGAGCTGTACCGTCAGCAGAATGATGTCGTCAAAATCCAGCGCGTTGGCGTCCCTCAGTTTTTTATTGTAAAGCGAATATACTTTACCGATACGGATCTTCCGCCAATCTTTCTCCTGTTCACTCCGTTCGCAGAAAGCTTCCGGCAACAACATCTCGTCCTTTGCCCGGGAAATCACCGACAACAACTCCCTGGGCGTAAACGTCTTTTCGTCCAGCTCCAGCTCCTTCAGACAATCCTTGATGACCCGCTTGCTGTCATCGGTATCATAGATCGTAAAGTCTCTGGAATAACCCAGTCGCTCAATATCGCGGCGTAGAATGCGTACACAGGCGGAGTGGAAGGTGGACGCCCACACATCCCGTGCCTCCTCACCCAGCATCCGCTCCAGCCGCTCCTTCAGCTCATTGGCCGCCTTGTTGGTAAAGGTAATGGCCAGCACCTCCCAGGGTCTGGCCGGCTCCACGGCGCACAGATACTGCGCCAGCGGCTGCTGCTCCGGCGCAGGCGCGGCGGCATATGCCTCCAGAAATGCCACCTCATCCTCGGAGATCGGAACTGAAATCTCCTGCGAATCACTGCCCCGTCCATACCGCAGCAGATTAGCCACCCGATGGATCAGCACCGTGGTCTTACCGCTGCCCGCACCAGCCAGCAGCAGCAGCGGCCCCTCTGTGGCCATCACGCCTTGCCGCTGCATCTCGTTCAAGTGGACATAATCCACCGCAATGGCCGCGCGCCGTGCTTTAATGAATCTCTGTTCCAATTCCGTCATGCTTCCGCACCTCTACCCCTTGTGGTCTTTTTTCTCATTGTAATACAAAATCCTGATGCGGTCAACAGAAACCGACCTTTTTAGAAAATTTGTTCGATTTTTTCTTGACAGAAACGTTTGTTCGATATATAATAGACGTCGAACAAAGATTCTATCGGAGGTATTTCTCATGACGACTATCGGCTATGTGATCGTGATCCTGGGGGCGCTGTCCGTCTCCGTTAACCTGATGCATCTGGTGGATCGGCTGGAGGCGCCCCGCGCCCGCCAGCACCGCCGCAACGCGGCCTGAGTCATGGAACTGCTGGAAAAACTCACCATCCTGTCAGACGCCGCAAAATATGATGCCGCCTGTACATCCAGCGGTGTCCGCCGCGCCTCCCGTCCCGGGATGATCGGCAATACTTCCTCCTCCATCGCCGGATGCTGCCACAGCTTTTCTGCCGACGGGCGCTGCATCACGCTGCTGAAGGTGCTGATGACAAACTGCTGCGTCTACGACTGCAAATACTGTGTCAACCGGCGCTCCAATGATACGCGCCGCACCGCCTTCACCCCCCGGGAGCTGGCGGAGCTGACCATTGGGTTCTACCGGCGGAATTACATTGAAGGGCTATTCCTCTCCTCCGGCGTATTGCGTAATGCGGATTATACAACGGAACAGATGATCCACGCACTGCGGATCCTGCGGCAGGAGTACGGCTTCAACGGATATATTCACGCCCAAGCGATTCCCGGCACCGCACCGGAACTGGTGCAACAGCTGGGACTGTTGGCCGACCGGCTCAGCGTGAACATCGAACTTCCCTCCCAGGCCGGTCTGCAGGCTCTGGCTCCGGACAAGAGCCGTGAGGCGATCCTGCGCCCCATGGGGCTGATCCGTGACCGCGCCATGCAGAGCAAGCAGGAGCTGGTCAAATATAAACACGCCCCCACCTTTGCGCCTGCTGGGCAGAGCACCCAGCTGATCGTGGGCGCCACAGCGGACTCCGACCGGCACATTCTGCATCTGACCGAGGGGCTTTACCGGAAATACCGTCTGAAGCGGGTATTCTTCTCCGCCTATGTACCGGTGGTGGCCCACACGCTGCTCCCCGCCCTGGATACCAAACCGCCGATGCTGCGGGAGCACCGTCTCTATCAGGCGGACTGGCTCCTGCGGTTTTATGGTTTTCAGGCAGAAGAACTTCTGGACGATGCGCATCCCAACTTCGATCCGCTGCTGGATCCCAAGTGCAGCTGGGCACTGGCACATCCCGAGCAGTTCCCGGTGGAGATCAGCCGGGCAGATTATGAGACGCTGCTGCGGGTTCCCGGTATCGGTCCCACCAGTGCCAGACGGATCGTCTCCGCCCGGCGCGCGGCACACCTCCGCTTTGAGGATCTGAAAAAGCTGGGCGTCGTTGTCAAGCGCGCCCAGTATTTTATCCTCTGTCAGGGGTATGCAGCACCGGGGCTGCGCTTTTCCGCTGCCACCGTCACACAGCAGCTGCAAATGATTGAACGGCGTTCCCTGCCCGGCGGTGATATGCAGCAGCTATCTCTTTTCGATGCAGTGGGGTGATCCTATGGCCTGGCAAGATGTGGTTTTTCAATATGACGGCACCTTCGACGGATTTCTGTGCTGTGTATTCGACAGCTATGTACATAAAGAATTCCCCATCGCGTTTTCCGGCGATGAGGAATGCTGGTCGCTCTATGAAGTTCGCTATGTAATGACCGTTCCGGAAAATGCCAAGCGGGTCTTTCACAACCTGTTGGAGCGCTCCCGCCTGGCGGCGGATGTGGTGCGGCGCGGCTTTCTCACCTGTCTTCCCGAAAAGGAGATCCGGCTTTATGCCGTGATCCAAAAGCTCTACCGGGAGGGCGATGCTTTTCTGCGCAACAAGGCCGACCCGGTCTACTATCCGGTGGCCAAAGCCCTGCGGCATCTGGGCGGTGAGTTGGAAAAGCTTCGCGGATTCGTTCGCTTTTCAGATTACAGCGGTGTTTTAGGTGCAGAGATCACCCCTAAAAACCGTGTTTTACCCCTATTAAGGCATCATTTTTGTGACCGTTATGCCAACGAACGCTTTTTCATCTACGACCGCACCCACCGGGAGCTTTTGGTTTATGCAGATCACCATTCCCGGCTCTTGCCGGTGGACAGTCTGCAATTGGCACTGCCCGGTGATGAAGAGGTACAGTTCCGCCGCCTGTGGAAGCGCTTTTATGAGACCATCTCCATTCAGGAGCGCCGCAATCCCCGCTGTCAGGACTCTTTTATGCCGAAACGATACCGGGGCACCATGACGGAATTCCTGCCGGATGTCTACGAATCCGGAACCGATCCGGTCAATCCGACAGCAATCCCCGCAGTCTCTCCAGCCCACGGTGCTCCAGCCGCGAGACCTGCACCTGCGATACCCCAACGATCCGTGCCGTCTGCTCCTGTGTCAAGCCTTTGAAGAAGCGCAGCAAAATCGTCATCCGTTCCTTTTTCGGCAGTGTGTCAATGGCCTCCCGCAGGGCGATATTTTCGATCAGGCGTTCTTCCTCTCCCTCGGTACCCAGCGTGGATTCCAGTGTCAGTCCCTCCGCCGTCTCCTGCTGCAGCGACTCCGGCGCCACCGTGGCCAAATCGATGCTGGCGATCTCCTCCACAGAGATCCCTGTTGCTTCCGACAACTCAGACAGCCGCGCCTCTCTCCCCAGTTGATGCCGCAGCTTCTCCCTGGCTGACCAGAGCGTCTGTCCCTTCTCCCGTATCGTTCTGCCCACCTTGATGGCGCCGTCATCCCGCAAAAACCGGCGGATCTCACCGGAGATCTTGGGCACCGCATAGGTGGAAAACTGGGTGCCATAGTGCAGATCGAAGCCTTTCACCGCCTTGATGAAGCCAATGCATCCCAGTTGGTAGAGATCATCCGTCTCCACACCGCAGCCGTAATACCGCTTGACGATCGACCAAATCAGGCCGCTGTTTTCCGTCAGCACACGCTGACAGGCCTCGTCATCCCCCTCCTGCGCACGCTCCAGCAGGGCAAACATCTCGCTCATCGTTTGATCCGCGCAGAGATACGCTTACGCATCGTTACGGTGGTACCTTTTCCGGCCACTGATTTGACACTCAGGCGATCCATAAAGCTCTCCATAATGGTAAAACCCATGCCGCTGCGCTCCTCACCGCCAGTGGTGAACAAGGGCTGGCGTGCCTGCTGAATATCCTCGATCCCCCTCCCCCAGTCCCGGACAACGATCTCCAATGTGTTGTTTTCCAGTAGCTTCAGCTTTACGGTGATCTTGCCCAGCTGATCCGGATACCCATGAACGATGGCATTCGTGACTGCCTCGCTGACCGCTGTTTTGATG
>CAKTMQ010000056.1 GCA_934573945.1 uncultured Oscillospiraceae bacterium
CCATGAGGGATGCCACCGTAGCGGCTACGAAATGCAGGAATTGTGATAACAGACTTCGCTCATTGAGCATTTTGGATAAAGTTCCTTTCTTCTTTAAGATGTCCTCATAAGGGTATTATTTCTATTCTAACGAAAAAAAGGACGGCTGTCAAATAGGTATTTTGTCAAGGAAAAAAAGGTGCAAAACGGCAGGAAAAAGTGTGTTGAAAAAATAACAACCCTTGTCAAATGTTTGACCGCCGTGTATACTGGAGATGCTAGAACAAGCTGTATGATGGGAGATTATGGGCATGGGCATTGCGGACGTTATTTCACTGTTGGGCGGCATCGCACTTTTCTTATACGGTATGTCCGTGATGGGGGACAACCTGAAGAAGGTGGCCGGCAGCAAGCTGGAGCTGGTGCTATACAAGTTGTCCGGTACGCCGCTGAAGGGCGTGCTGCTGGGCACCGGCGTGACTGCTGTGATCCAGTCCTCCTCCGCCACCTCCGTGATGGTGGTGGGCTTTGTCAACTCCGGCATGATGAAGGTACGGCAGGCCATCGGCGTTATTATGGGCGCCATTCTGGGCACCAGCGTGACCGGATGGATCCTGTGTCTGAACAGCCTCTCCGGCGGCAGCGGCTGGGTGGATCTGCTGTCCACCGCCACGCTGACGGGTATGTTTGCCATTGTGGGTATCCTGCTGCGGATGACAAAGCGCAAGCCCTCCAGCAAATACGTGGGCAACATCCTGCTGGGCTTCGCGGTGCTGATGTACGGCATGACCGCCATGTCCGGCGCGGTGGCGCCGCTGAAGGAGAGCGAGGCCTTTATCAGCATCCTCACCACCTTCTCCAACCCGGTGCTGGGCATTCTGGTGGGCGTGGCCTTTACCAGCGTGCTGCAGAGCGCCAGTGCGGCGGTGGGCATTTTGCAGGTGCTGTCCGGCACCGGCGCCATCACCTTTGAGATCGCTCTGCCCATCACCATGGGCATTGCCATCGGCGCGGCGGTGCCGGTGCTGCTCTCGGCGCTGGGCGCCAATATCAGCGGCCGCCGCACGGCGTTTATGTATCTGCTGATCGACGTGCTGGGCGTGGCCATCTGGGCAATGATCTTCTACGCGGCCAACGCCGTATTCCATTTTACGTTCCTGTCTGCGGTGATGACCACGGTGACGGTGGCGCTGATGAACACCCTGTTCCGTCTGGCCACGGTGGTGGTGCTGACGCCGGCTATCTCCCTGCTGGAGAAACTGGTGATCTGGCTGGTGCCGGATCGGGGGGAGAGCCCCGAGGCACAGCACGATATGGATCGGCTGGAGGAGCGCTTTCTGCAGCATCCGGCACTGGCCATCGAGCAGAGCCGCATGGTCATCGACTCCATGGCGGAGAAGGCGCAGGACAACCTGATGCGCGCCCTGCGGATGCGCAGTGTCTACAGCCAGCGGGGCTTTGAGCAGGTACAGGAGGTAGAGGAGCTGGTGGATCGCTACGAGGACAAGCTGGGCACCTACCTGATGAAGCTGACCGGGCGCTCTCTGTCCCCGGAGCAGACGGAGGAGGTGGCCAAGTACCTCCATACTATCTCCGATTTTGAACGTATCTCCGACCACGCCTGCAACATCGCGGATGTGGCGCAGGAGATCGACGAGAAGAAGCTGGTGTTCTCCGATGCCGCGCTCCACGAGCTGGACGTGCTGGAGGCCGCCGTGACGGAGATCCTGGGGATCGCCGTCTCGTCGTTCGTGGCGGGCGACCTGCAGATGGCCGCCCGGGTGGAGCCGCTGGAGGAGATCATCGACGGCCTGTGCGACGAGATGAAATCTCACCATGTGGAGCGTCTGCAGCAGGGTAACTGCACGCTGAACCAGGGCTTTGTGTTCAACGACCTGCTGACCAACTACGAGCGCGTGGCGGATCACTGCTCCAACATTGCTGTGGCCATCATTGAGGTGGAGAGCGACAACTTCGACACCCACGAGTATCTCAGCAGCGTCAAGGCCATGAAGGACGCGTCCTTCGCCCGGTACTATGACGAGTATCAGCATAAATATGCCATCTGACCCCGCGGGGGCGAACAGGGAGGTAGCGATATGAGAGCCTATGTGATGGATGCATTTTCCGATCGGATCTTCGGCGGCAATCAGGCGGGCGTCGTGTTGGCGGAGCGGCCGCTGGACGACGCTGTGATGCAGCAGATCGCCGCGGAGTTCAAGCACTCCGAGACGGCCTTTGTCACGATGCAGCCCGGCGGCGTAAAGCTGCGGTATTTCACGCCGGCCGGTGAGGTGGAGCTGTGCGGCCACGCCACGGTGGCCTCCTTTGCGCTGCTGCGGCAGGAGGGGCTGCTGCCGGACGGCAGTCACATCGCCCACACGAAGGCCGGGGAGCTGACGGTGGAGGTGGATGGCGGCACGGTATGGATGGACATGGCGCCGCCCCGGGTACTGCGGAAGCTGACGGAGGCGGAGTGGCCGGCACTGTATGCCGCCTACGGTCTGACGGAGGCGGATCGCCCCGATGACCTGACGCCGTGGATCGTCTCCACCGGTCTGGCGGACATCATGATGCCGGTACGCTCCCATGAGCGGCTGATGCAGGCGGTGCAGGACGAGGCGGCGGTGACCGCTCTCTCCCGGCGGTACGACGTGACGGGCGTGCATATGTTCTGCCCGGGCGGCGACAGCTGCACCGCCTATTGCAGCAACTACGCGCCGCTGTATGACATTCCCGAGGAGTGCGCCACCGGCACCAGCAACGGCGCACTGACCTACTACCTCTACAGCCACGGGCTGGTGGAGCCGCTGGCGGAGAACGTGTTCATTCAGGGCGAGCATATGGCGCGTCCCTCCCGGATCTGCAGCCGCCTGTACCGTGACGGCGACACGGTGACGGTGCGCATCGGCGGCAGCGCCGTGATGAGCATGGTGTGTGAAATACAGATCTGATACGTGTACATAAAATAAAAGCATCTCCGGACTTCCCGCCCGGAGATGCTTTTGAGTTTTATGTCATTTTCAAGCGGCCTTGGGTTTGTCGGTCTTGTAGGCGAAGATGACGCCCACGGTGATGAGCACGGCGCCCACGATGCTCATGACGGAGATGGGCTCATCCAGCAGCAGCCAGCCCACAAACACGGTGACGAAGGGGGAGGCGTACAGGTAGTTGTTGGTGGCCACCACGCCCAGCGCCTTGAAGGCGATGTTCCAGATGGCGAAGCACACCGCGTTGCCCATCACGCCCAGAAACAGCCAGCTCACCAGCACCTTGGGCACGGTGAACAGCGGCGCCAGCTGGGGCATACCGTCGGTCAGCAGCATCAGGGGCAGGGAGGTGAGGAACGCCCAGAGAAACACCCGGCGGGTAACGATGAAGTTGTCGTACTGCTCGGTATATTTTTTGATGAGGATGGAGTATACCGCCCACATCAGCGCCGCCGCCAGTGCCAGCAGGTCGCCCACGGGGCTGAGGTGGAAGTTCATCTGGCCGTTGAGCACCACCAGCACCACGCCGGCGATGGCCACCACCGCGCCGATGTACACATACTTGCCCAGCCGCTCGTTGCTGCGGCTGAACAGCTGCGCCAGCAGCACCGTCAGGATGGGGCTGAGCGCCACCAGAATGCTGACGTTGGCGGCGTAGGTGTGATCCAGCGCCGTGTTTTGCAGGTAGAAGTAACAGCTGCCGCCGGTGATGCCGATGAGAATGAACATCAGCTCATCCTTCCAGGGCAGGCGCAGCGTCCTGGGGCGCAGTACCCACAGCGTGACATAGGCCAGCGCCATCCGCAGGGGGATGATCTGGATCGGGGTGAAGTACAGCAGCATATTCTTGGTCAGGACAAAGCAGCTGCCCCACACCAGAATGGTGATGATGGCGAAAAGGTGCCCCATGACCTTTGACTTTTCCATCGGAAAGACCTCCTCGGTTATTTTTTCGCAACATATCTATTATAAGATAATGTAAGCATGAAATCCAGAGGAAAAGACAAAATTCTCCGAGAAATTTTGCAGAGGGGCGGGGAAAAGCCGGTTGCTCTTCGGCGGGAAACATGGTATCATGGGAGTGGAACAAATCCCATAACAGGAGGAACAGAGCAATGCACGCAACTTTGGTGGTCATGGCGGCGGGAATGGGTTCCCGTTACGGCGGCGACAAGCAGGTGGACGGCGTCGGCCCCCATGGCGAGATCCTGATGAATTACGGCGTCTATGACGCCGCACGCGCCGGATTTGACAAGGTGGTGTTCGTCATCAAGCCGGAGATCCGGGAGCTGATCCAGCGGCTGGCCGGAGATGCGCTGGAGACGCTGCGCACGCCGGATGGCCGGAAGGTGGAATTCTGCTACGCCGAGCAGACCTTCGACTCCGTGCCGGACTTCTACCGCATCCCGGCGGAGCGCACCAAGCCCTTCGGCACCACCCACGCGGTGCTGTGCGCCAGAGAGCTGGTGCACGAGCCGTTCTGCGTGATCAACGCCGACGATTATTACGGCGTGGACGCTTACCGCACCATCTATCAGGCGCTGCAGACCCTGCCCGCGGCAGGGGAGGCTGCCATGGTGGGGTATCTGCTGAAGAACACCGTTACCAAATACGGCACCGTCTCCCGGGGCGTGTGCCACACCGCTGACGGCAAGCTGACGAACATCCGCGAGACGCTGAAGATCCAGCTGTTCCCCGACGGCAGCATTGCCGATGTGGCGGAGGGCGTTCGCCATGAGCTGGACGGCGACAGCGTGGTGTCCATGAATTTCTGGGGCTTTGCGCCGTCGGTGTTCGACGCCATGGAGCGGTATTTCCACGACTTCCTCCGCCGGGTGGGCGACGATCCCAAGGCGGAGTGCCTGCTGCCCACCATGGTGGGCGACATGATGGACAGGGGTGAGCTGTCCGTGTCGGTGCTGGAGTCCCACGACCAGTGGTTCGGCATGACCTATCACGAGGATCGTCCCCGGGTGGCCGCGGCGCTGCAGAAGCTCCACGACGCGGGGGTATATCCCGACAAGCTGGCCTGAGAGAGGCGGCTTGCCGCCCTCAAAGGGTATGGCTTTTTGACAGTCTCAGCAGCGGCGCTGTTTTCAAAACAGCGCCGCTGCTACTTTGCGGATGCTGCTTCTCTTTTGCCGCTGTCCTTGCCAAACCGGGGGAAATGGGGTATACTAGTCATACGTTGCTATACAAATACTTCGCAATACAATATACTCTGCAATAAAAAGGAATCGACCGCTATGTTCAAGCATATTTTGATCGTGTTTTTCGTCTCCATGGTGCCGCTGCTCGAGCTGCGGGGCGCCATCCCCTACGGCGTGCTGTTCGGGCTGCCGCTGTGGCTGACCTTCGTGGTGGCCGTGGTGGGCAATATGCTGCCGGTGCCGCTGATCTATTTTCTGGCGCGGCGGGTGCTGGAGTGGGGACAGGACAAGCCGGTGATCGGGCGATTCTTCTCCTTCTGCCTGCGCAAGGGGGCGGCGGCCGGTGAAAAGCTGCAGGCAAAGGCCGGGCGGGGGCTGTTCTGGGCGCTGCTGCTGTTTGTGGGCATCCCGCTGCCGGGCACCGGCGCGTGGACGGGCACGCTGGCGGCCAGCCTGCTGAACATGGGCTTCAAAAAGAGTGTGGCCGCCTGCATGGGCGGCGTGGTGCTGGCCGGCATCATCATGGGTGTGCTGAGTCTGCTGGGTGTTTCGGCGTTTGGCACGGTGGGATGATCGGGTGATAGAAAAAGCGGTCAAAAGGCTGACTGACATAAAAAGCATACGGTTTTGCCTGCTGGGATGAAATGAATGACTGCCGTGCAGTACCTCTTCAAAACAGATTGCCGCGCCAGTCTGTACCCCAAGGGTACTTGCTTCGCGGCGCGGACTGGCTCGCAATGACAGGCTTTTTGACACACTGAGGCGGCCAAAGGCCGCTTTTTTTGCTGTGGGACGAAACGTTTCCGGCTGCCGCGGTGTATGATGGATGAAAGCGCTTTTCAAGGAGATCATTCCTATGACAGATCAACAATTTGTCCCGCTGGCGCAGCGCTATATGGATACCATTTTCCGAGTGGCCTACGGCTATCTGCGCAGCCGGTCAGACGCCGACGACGTGACACAGGACGTATTGATACAGCTCTACAAGACGGACACCGTATTTGAGAACGACGCACATATCAGGCACTGGCTGATCCGGGTGACGATAAACCGGTGCAAGAATGTGTTCCGCTCCCCCTGGCACCGGGTGGAGAACATCGCGGACTACGAGAACAGTCTGCAGTTCGACGCGCCGGAATGCCGGGAACTGTTTGACGCGGTGATGGCGCTGGAGCAGCGCTACCGCGTGCCGGTGCTGCTGTATTACTACGAGGGCTACTCCCAGAGGGAGATCGCCGAGATGCTGTCCGTCCCGGAGGAGACCGTCCGCACACGGCTGTTCCGCGCCAGAGGCAAGCTGAAAACAACCCTGACGGAGGTATTGCAATATGATTGACCGCAAACTGTTTCAAAAAACCTTTTCCACGTTGCACGCCTCCCCTGACACACTTTCGGAGGTATACAAAGTGGTACGGAAAGAACGTAAACATCGCCATTCCATTTCCAGAGGCGTGCTGATCGCCGCAGTGCTGGCCATGTGCATCACGGTGGCGGGCGCGGCCGTAGGCGTGGCGCAGCTGATCAAAGCCAATGTGGCGCCGGCGGAGAGGGTGACCACCGCCGACCTGCACGCCTATGACGAGGCCGTCGGCAGCGATACGCCCCTGGTGCTGGGCAACGATGGCCAGCCCATCAGCCTGCCCAAGATGGAGCGCACCTCCACCGACACGGCAACCGTGCAGCGCCTGCTGGGCGACTATCTCTGCACCGTGAACGCTACCATGGAGGTGGACGGCTATACCATCAAGCTCAACACCTTCCTCATTGACGAGAACGGCTCCGGCTTTTTGACCTACACCCTGTCCCACCCCGACGGCGTTGAGCCGGATGAAAACGGCTACGGCGAGGTGTACACGCCGCTGAATCCCGAGCTGATCATCGGAGATGATCTGGAGGACTGCTTCTATATGGACGCCAAGACCTATCTGGACACCGCCGCCACCACCGACACGGAGATGCACCTGGTGCTGTATTTCAGTGACTTCGGCTACTGGCACAAGGGGGATAACCTGGTCTTTGCGGTAAGACCCCTGCATTATCGTGATGATCCCAACGCGCCGTCGTGGGGCGGCACCATCAGCATCTCTCCCATCACCTATCTGCCTGCGACCACCTTTACCTCTGAGGGCGGCGACACGGTGGGGGTGTCCGCTCTGGGTATCCATGTGGGCGCGCCCGGCGTCATCACCACCCAGATCAGCGACATGAACCCCAGAGAGCTGGTGCTGCACATGAAGGACGGCAGCCGGTATGTGGTGCAGAGTAACCGCGAGAATATCATGAACTGGGTGGTGGGTCTCGGCACGGTGGATAAAAACCACGATGCCAACGGATGTACCTTCAGCTTTAACCGGCTGGTGGACGTGGATGAGATCGAATCCGTTACCGCCGAGGGATATGCGATCGTCTACACCGAGCCCTTTACAGGCGAGGAGCAGGTCGATGCGTATGACTTCGACTTCAATTACACCTATACCCGGTGACTTGGCGTCATACGATTCTGCGCGGCGGGGCATTTCGCCCCGCCGCGGCGGTATTTGTAAAAAGCGACGCCGGCCTGAAACAAATCAAGGGGTCGGCGCGTCATTATAGCAGAGAGAAAAGATCCCCCGGATAAGGAGAAAGCCCATGTACACAGAATATCTGACGAGCCCGCAAGAGGCACCACCGGAGACGTCGCGCCAGCCGCGGCCTGCCGCACCGCATCCGCCTGCCCGCCGCACCGCGCCCCGCCGTCGTCCGCCCCGGCGGTATGACCGGCGGCGTATCCTGCTGGCGGCCATGGCGCTGGTACTGTTTCTGGCGGGCTTTGTGTCCGGCTGCTGCGTGGGACGCGGGTGCGCCGGCCGTGAGGAGAGCGGCACGGAGGTTGGTGCCGCTGCCGGGAAGCAGAAGAGCAACGTACCGGCCAGCATCACCCTGCCGGACTATGTGGAGGAGGATCTGCTGCCGGTGAACGAGTACTCCCGCTGCGGCGACAAGCTGGAGCGGGTCAACGCGGTGGTGATCCACTACGTGGGCAATCCCAACACCACGGCGCGGCAGAACCGCTCCTATTTCGCCAATCTGGCCACCACCAAGGAGACCTCTGCCAGCAGCAACCTGATCGTGGGCATGGAGGGGGAGGCGCTGCTGTGTGTGCCGCTGGACGAGGTGGCCTACTGCTCCAACGAGCGGAACTACGACTCCATCTCCATTGAGTTCTGTCATCCCGACGCCGACGGCAAGCCCACTCAGGCCACCTATGACACGCTGGTGAAGCTGACGGCGTGGCTGTGCCGGCTCTACGGCCTGTCGGCGGAGACGGATGTGATCCGGCATTTCGACGTGATCGGCAAGCACTGCCCCATGTACTTCGTGGAGAACGAGGGGGAATGGACCCGGTTCAAGGCCGATGTGGCGGCTGCGATGAAGAAATAAACAATCAAAAGAGCAGCCGTATGGCTGCTCTTTTGGATAGATCATGTGTCCTCGTACTCGGGGCCTTTGCCCTGATAGATGTTCTGCATCTCACGATCCACCTCGAAGATGGCGTCGCTGCACAGGCGCAGCCGGTTGCTCTCCGCCGCGCCCCAGTGGCGGTCGGACTTGTAGCGCAGCTCGTGCTCCAGACTGGCCCACATATCCATGGCGATGGTGCGCAGCTGGATCTCCACCGGCAGCTTGATGGTGCCCTCGGAGATGACGATGGGTACTTCCACGATCAGGTGGAGACTGCGGTAGCCGGTCTCCTTCGGCTCTTTGATGTAGTCCGCCTCCCGGATCACCCGGAAGGACTCCGTGCGGGTCAGCAGGCCGCGCAGATAGTAGATGTCATCCAGATAGTTGCAGATGACCCGGACGCCGGCCATGTCCTGTATGTGGGCGTAAATATTGTCAATGGTCACGGCGTAGCCCCGGCGCCTGAGCTTATTGACCGTGCTCTCCAGCGACTTGATGCGGTGCTCAATGTGGTGGATGGGGGAGTGGTCATATAGTCCGACGAACTCTTCGTCCAGGATCTCCATCTGCGTCACGGCCACTTTCAGGGCGCTGCGGTAGAGGTGGTTGACCCGCACCATGCCCGCTGCGAGGGATTTCAGCTCCTGCGAGAGATCTTCAGAAAGGGAAATGTCCCGCAGCTCAATGCTGCCTTGTTCGATCATCATGTACGTGCTCCTTCCTTCCTCATTGTTAAATATTATACTATGTCCTGCCGGGGAAAGCAAGCGGAAAGCGAATTCGTAAAAAATGTTCATTTTTTCCGGTACTGGCTCTTGACAAATGCCGAATATTTGATATAATTATCGTTGCTGTGCTCCTCGGAAAAGTAAATATGCAGTGGTATCGAAGAGGTCATAACGAGCACGACTGGAAATCGTGTTGTCGTCAAAAGCGGCACGAGGGTT
>CAKTMQ010000057.1 GCA_934573945.1 uncultured Oscillospiraceae bacterium
CCGCCACATAGGCGGAGCTGTTCAGTGCCAGCGCCACCACGCCGGGGATGAACCGGCTGATGTCCACAAAGCCGAACAGGGTAATACGGGGCAGGGAGATGGCATAAAACAGGCCGTAATAGATAATGGACAGCTGCACCAGCATGGGGGTGGAGCGGAATACGGCGATATAGGCGCCGGCCAGCCACTTCACCGGCCGCTTTTTGCTCAGCCGCATCAGTGCCAGCACCAATGCGGGGATCACCGCCAGCAGCACCGAGACAACGGCCAGCAGCAGCGTATACTCGATACCGCGGACGAAGGCAGTACCGTATTTGGGGAAGAACGAGAAGTTAAAAAAACTGGACGGACGCATATCCTCAAACAGACTGCTCCACCACATAGGCGTAGGCTCCTTTCAGATAGGGCGCGAAGGTGCAAAGCCGTTGCACACGGCTTTGCACCACGCGGCAGGTAGGGTAAGTAGGTAGTTGAAGTAAGGGGTTCTTATTCGCCGGCAGAAACTTCCACAGCCACATCGGCCAGCGCATCGGCGTCAGCGACGAAGGTCTCCATCTTGTTCTCGGCGTTCATCTTGGCGATGGCGGCGTTGATGCCGTCCAGCAGACCCTTGGGGTCGCCCTTCTGCACAGCCACGCAGTAGGGAGCAGCCTGACCCAGCTCGGAGGAAGCCTCCGCGATCACCAGATCGGAGTTGGCGTCAGCGTACTGCTGTGCCACACCGCCGTCCACTAGGATGGCATCCACCTTGTCATACACCAGCTCGTTCACCAGATCCAGCACGGACTGCAGCGACACGGCGTTGGCACCCTCGATGTCGGCCACCATGTCCAGCTTCGTAGTAGCGGTCTGGGCGCCGATGGACTTGCCGTTGAAGTCGGCCAGGGTCTTGTACTGGTCAGCCTTGTCAGCCTTCACCAGAATTGCGGGAGGCATATCGGTGTAGTAGGGATCGGAGAAGTCAGCGTTTTCCAGACGGTCGGGAGTGGCCTCCATGGCGGCCAGCACCATATCGAAATCACCCTTGTCCAGAGAGGTCAGCAGGTAGTCATAACCCATGTTCTCCACCTGCAGCTCCATACCCATCTCGTCAGCAATGTACTGTGCCACGGAGAGGTCGATGCCACCGAAGACCATCTCACCGCTGTCATCGGGATACATGAACTCAAAGGGAGCGTAGTCAGCGCTGGTACCCAGCACCAGAACGGTCTTGGTATCGGGCTGGGTGTCGCCGCCCTCGGGAGCTGCGTCATTGTTGTTGTCATTGGCTGCGGTGTTGCCGCAGGCCACCAGGCTCAGTGCCATCAGCATGGCCAGCATCAGTGCGAGTAACTTTTTCATCGTCTTTCATTTCCTTTCATATGCTTGAAGTGTCTCATCCGTTCCGGCCTTCCATTTCCGGAACCGGAGTGGTTACGTTTTGTCAACTGCTGTTGACAGTGGATACTATACACCCGCCATGCATATATGTCAACTGTTTTTGCATATTTTTTCATTATTTTTGTCGTTTTCGGTGATTTTGCTGCTTTTCACCCTTGTTTTCTCCAGTTCGTTCGTCGTTTTCACCACATTCCGATATGTATAAATGCATAAATATTCGTATATGCGGTAAGTTCGCGTGCCGCAGCCTATCGCGGCCAAAAACAGACGTTGCACTTTTTGCATACTCTATGCTATAATCAACGCAAAAAATGCAGGAGGTGCCGGACATGGAGCCACTGAATTACGAGGAGCGGGGCTATCTCAACGAGCCGTTCCGGCTGTTTCATCTGGCGGACGACCGCCACGAGGCCATCGCCTACCACTATCACACCTTTCACAAGATCATCCTGCTGCTGGCCGGCCGGGCGGGCTACGCCATCGAGGGCGAGCAGTACGCCCTCCAGCCCGGCGACTACGTGCTGGTGGGACGGGGCAGCATCCACAAGCCGGTGGTGGAGACCGGCGACTTCTACGAGCGGAGCATCCTCTACATCGCACCGGACTACCTGCGGCAGCTGTCCCGGCCGGACAGCGACCTGGAGAGCTGCTTTCACCGGGCGCAGGCGGACTTCCGCTACGTCTACCACTCCGGCAGCGACCAGGTACGCGACCTGTTCCGCCAGCTGGAGCACTCCCAGCAGGAAACCGGTTTTGGCGCGGAGCTGCTGCGGCAGGCGCTGTTTACCCAGCTGCTGGTGGAGGTGAACCGCGTCTCGCTGGCAGGCGACACCGTCAGCGCCGCCGCCGGTGACAGCAAGGTGGTGGCCATTCTCCAGTACCTCAACGCCCATCTCACCGAGGGACTGACCATCGACGAGCTGGCCGCCCGGTTCTACATCAGCAAATACCACATGATGCGCCGCTTCCGGGAGGAGACGGGCTACACCATCCACAGCTACATCACCGAAAAGCGGCTGCTGCTGGCACAGCAGCTGCTGGCGCAGGGTGTGCCGGTGGGGGAGGCGGCGCTGCGCTGCGGCTATCAGGAGTACTCCACCTTCTCCCGCGCCTACCGCAAGCAATTCCAGCGCAGCCCCTCCTCCAGATAGCACGATTTGCAAAAACTACCGCACATTTCCCGCTTTACATTCGAAAATAATGCTCATATAATAGGCACAGTAACATCCGTGTGTGAAGAAAAGGAGATCCAAGCATGAAAAAATTTCTGAAAAACTACTGGTTTATCCTGTGTATGCTGGGCGGCATCGTGGCCGGCTGTCTGGTAGGCGCCTTTGCCCCGGCCTTCGGCCTGAAGATCGAGTTCCTGGGCACCGTCTTTATCAACATGATGTTCTGCGTGGTGGTGCCGATGGTGTTCTGCTCCATCTCCTCCGCCATCGCCAACATGAAGAGCGCCAAGCGCGCCGGCAAGATCATGGGCACCACCGTGATCACCTTCCTGACCACCGCCGCCATCGCCGGTGTACTGATGTACATCGTCTGCCGCATCTTCCCGCTGGTCAACGGCCAGTACACCGTCACGGAGGGTGAGATCGGCGAGACGCTGGGCGTGCAGGATATGATCGTCAACTTCTTTACCAAGCCCGACTTCACCGAGCTGCTGAGCCGCCGTGCCATCCTGCCCCTGATCGTGGCGGCGATCCTGTTCGGCTTTGGCATCCAGATGGCTGGCGGCCCCGAGACCAAGACCGCCAAGCTGCTGGAGGACATCACCAACTGCATCATGAAAACGGTGAAGCTCATCACCTACTACGCGCCCATCGGCTTCTTCGGCTTCTTCGCCTATCTGGTGGCCACCTACGGCCCCACCCTGATCGGTGACTACAGCCGCACCCTTATCATCTACTACATCATGAGCTTTGCGTATATGTTCATCTTCTTCCCGCTGTACGCCCGCTTCGGCGGCGGCAAGGGCGGCGCAAAGGTGATGTTCTCCAAGCTGTTCCGTCCGGCGGCGGTGTCCTTCGGCACCTGCTCCTCCGTGGCCACCATCCCCACCAATATGGAGGTGGCTGAGGAGACCGGCATCAGCAAGGACGTGACCGACATCGTGCTGCCTCTGGGCGCCACCATGCACATGGACGGCTCCGCCATGTCCGCCATCATCAAGGTGGCGTTCCTGTTCGGCATCTTCGGCATGGACTTCTCCACCGGCAAGGCCATTCTGGCCATCATCGTGGCGGTGTTCTCCTCTGTGGCCATGAGCGGCATTCCCGGCGGCGGCGGCACCGGCGAGCTGGTGATCTGCACCATCTTCTTCCCCGACCAGCTGGCGGTGGCCTACCCCATCGCACTGGCCATCGGCAACCTGATCGACCCCCCCGCTACCATGATCAACGCCGCCGGCGACTACGTGGTGTCCTTCATCGTCTCCCGCTATGTGGACGGCAAGGACTGGCTGCAAAAGGCGCTGGCAAAGAAGAACCGCGAAAACTGATTCTCCCTTACTGCACATATAGAGGTACGGCGCTCTCCCGGGAGAGCGCCGTACCTCTGCAGCTGTCGAAAAACCCTGCGGGGCTTCCGGCAAAAGTCCTGCAGGCTGCTGCGTGCATAATCTGTCCGCCGCAGGCGAACAAATCCCACACTTGCAGCCTGCAGGCGGCAAAACGCCGCAAGGCTTTTGGGCAAAATGAAGAAGGAGCTGCCAGGCAGCTCCTTCTTTTCTATTTCACGATTTACACGCGCTTCCACTTGGCGCCGTTGGGGATGTCGGTGACCTCGATGCCCTGGGCCTTCAGCTCGTCGCGGATGCGGTCGGCCTCGGCGAAGTTCTTGGCCTTCTTGGCGGCGGCACGGTCACGGATCAGCTGCTCCACCGCAGCATCCGTCTCACCGGACTCGCTGATCACCGCAAACTCACCGGCGGCGGGAGCGGCGGCCTGCCTGGCGCGGAGGGCAGCGGCCTTCTCCAGCAGCTTCAGCCCCAGCACGGTGTCAAAGCTGTCCAGCAGCACCAGCTTGGTCCTGTCGTTGGTCTTGGCCTTCAGCACATCATACAGCACGGTCACGCCCATGGAGGTGTTCAGGTCGTTGTCCATGGCCTTCATGAACTTGGCCTTGTACTCGTCAAACACCGGCTGCTCCACGTCGCCCTCATCCTTCAGGGCGGCGATCTTGGTCAGCAGCTTGTTGTAGGCCACGGTGGCGTTGTCCAGATTCTCCCAGCTGAACAGCAGCCCCTTGCGGTAGTGGCTCTGCAGGCAGAAGAAACGATAGGCCAGCGGATCGTAGCCCTTTTGCTCCAGCAGCGAGACCGTCAGGAACTCGCCCTTGGACTTGGACATCTTACCGCCCTCCGTGTTCAGGTGTGCCACATGGAACCACTGGGGGCACCAGGGGTGACCCAGATAGCTCTCGGACTGGGCGATCTCATTGGTGTGGTGGGGGAAGGCGTTGTCCACGCCGCCGCAGTGGAGATCCAGATACTCGCCGTTGAACTTCATGGAGATGCCGGAGCACTCAATGTGCCAGCCGGGATAGCCTACGCCCCAGGGGGAGTCCCACTTCAGCGCCTGATCCTCGAACTTGGACTTGGTAAACCACAGCACGAAGTCGTTCTTGTTGCGCTTGTTGGTGTCCTCCTCCACGCCCTCGCGGACGCCTACGGCCAGATCCTCCTCGTTGTGGTCATTGAAGATATAGTAGCGCTCCAGCTTGCTGGTGTCGAAGTAGATATTGCCGCCCGCCTCGTAGGCGTAGCCGGTGTCCAGCAGCTTGGTGATGATCTTGATATACTCGTCAATGAGGCCGGTGGCGGGCTGCACCACATCAGGGCGCTTGATGTTCAGCTTTTGGCAGTCGGAGAAAAACGCGTCGGTGTAGTATTTGGCGATCTCCATCACGGTCTTGTGCTCCCGCTTCGCGCCCTTGAGCATCTTGTCCTCGCCCTCGTCGGCGTCGGAGGTCAGGTGACCCACGTCGGTGATGTTCATGACGCGGTTCACGTCGTAGCCGGCGTAGCGCAGGTACTTCTCCAGCACATCCTCCATGATGTAGGAGCGCAGGTTGCCGATGTGGGCAAAGTGGTACACCGTGGGGCCGCAGGTATACATCTCCACGTGGCCGGGGGTGTGGGTGGTAAATTCAGCTTTCTTATGGGTGGCGGAATTATACAGATACATAGCCATTCTCCTTCTATCTACATTATATTATTATGCCGAATAAAAACGCCTCCCATGCCCTTGGGCATGAGAGGCGAAAGAATACTTCGCGGTTCCACTCTCGTTTATCACTCGGTGCGGCCTGTGACGAAGGCCATGCGGAGGGCATCCATATCCCCCGCGCTCACGGACGCACTTTCTGCCCGCAGCGGGTAAGAGGGCTTGCAGCCGGTGACCCCCTCTCTCTTTCCCCGTGGGATGGACATACTCTTTCCGATCGTCGCGCTGTTCACTTGCGATGTTTATTGTATCAGTCTTTTGCGTCCGTGTCAAGCCACCCGCCGCGAATATCTCCATTGGAAAATAATACGCAGGCAGCCGTTTTCATCTTTGTTTACACCGGTCTGCGCTGCAGTATGCACACGCCCACCCATACAGCGTCTGTTCTCCGTATACGGCAACAGCGGTGGAACGCCTTACAGCATTCCCCCGCCGTCGCCATACACAGGGCTGTTCACCGGTTCATTCCGATTTACCGGATCCTATATGCCTGAACCGCATTCTCTCCATAGAGCTTTCTCAGATCAGCATCCCCGAAAACGCCGCTCTCCCGGATGTAATCACGCAGCTGAGCATATGTTGCGTAACTGAGGACAAAAGGCGCATCAGATCCCCACATAAGGCGGTCAACGCCAACGATCTCCGCCGCCTGCTCCACCAGCTTTGCAGCGGTCGGGTAGGGGTATTCCTGCATATTATTATACGGGATCGCCGCAAAATCAAACCAGGTATTGCCTGCGGCAATAGACTTCAGCTCCTCCGCCCAGCCCGGCTGCTCCAACTGCTTCGGTACCAGAATATGGCAGGCAATGAAATGGATGTTGTGATACTTTTCGATCACACGCCGCCATTCCGCGATTTGGTAGCTCGTTTGTCCCGGGCCGCCAATGTCAAATGCCACAGCCATACGCTCGTGATCCGCACGTTCAAATACACCCTGCATCTCCGGGCCATCGATCTTGAAATCCGGGTGATAACTGACAATGCCACAGAACTGGCTCATCTCAAACTTCAGTGCTTTGATGCCGAGATGCTCGATAAAGTTGTCCAGGATCTTCTCTTTATTCTGGCAATAGGGATCCAGCCCCGCCACGGGATAAAAGCGACCCGGATATTTACTGGCCACCTCCGCCACATATTCGTTTTGGAAGCCGTAAAAGCCGCTCTGCAGCAGCACAGACATATCGATCCCATTCTCGTCCATCAGCTGTATACAGCTTTCCGCCGTATAGCTGCAGTCGCCCATCCCCACCGGGATCATCTGCACCTCCTCACCTGTCGCAAAGCGAACCACGCCGTTTCCCACCGGACGGCCTTCCCCTTTTGCACAGAAAGGCGCAAGGTGCTCCATCAAATGCATATGCGCGTCAATGATCATAGTCTTCTCCCTATTCCAAGTTTGTGTACACTTACGTTCCTGTTGCTCACAAAAGGCCGGCGTTATTTGACAAGCTCATGCCTGTCACTTCTGTCGGCCGCAAAGTACACCGCGATAATGATCAAAATGCCAAAAACAATATCCTGATAGAACGAGGTGATGCCCACCATATTCAAACCGTTCTGGATCATGACCACCATCGTAGTTCCCAGCAGCGTTGAAAGCAAGCCGCCCTTTCCGCCGTTCAAGCTGGTGCCGCCAAGCACGACTGCCGCAATTGCCAGCATGGTCATGGCGTCTCCCGCCGTCGGCAGTCCGCCCTTGAGCTTCGCCGCAACCACTTTTTTCATTATTTTCCAGCTTTCCTGTATATTATCCATTCTCCGACAGAGGCTCTTTCTGCCCTGCTTTCAACAATCCTCCTCTCCCGCTTGCCTGAACAACGGCAAAGCGCCCGTATACGAGACCGTATACGGGCTTTTGCTGAGCACGCATCCCACACCTCTACAGAGCGAGATGTCAGATATGTCCTTTTTATTTTACAGGTGCGTTCCCCTCTCCCCCTCAAAACGCAGAGCTGCGGCCAAGGCCGCAGCTCTGTGAAAAGTCTCTTTTGATGCGCAGAACCGATGTATATGATACGTCGTTCCGCTGTATGTAACGTGCTGATCCGACACACGGCACATATAGCCGTTATGCCGTGCAGCTTTTGTCCGTTCCCCTTACAGGAGGGAGAAGTTGACCACCAGACCGGCGAACACGATGGACACCATGCTCAGCAGCTTGATGAGGATATTGATGGCGGGGCCGGAGGTATCCTTGAAGGGATCGCCCACGGTGTCGCCCACAACGCCGGCCTTGTGGCAGTCGCTGCCCTTGCCGCCGAAGTTGCCCGCCTCGATGTACTTCTTGGCGTTGTCCCACGCGCCGCCGGCGTTGGCCATATAGATGGCCATCAGGAAGCCGGTAACGGTGGCGCCGGCCAGCAGACCCACAACGCCCTTATAGCCCAGGATCATACCCACCACGATGGGGGTGACCACCGCGATGACGGTAGGCAGCACCATCTCCTTCAGGCTGGCCTTGGTGCACAGGTCTACACAGCGGGCGTAGTCGGGATCCGCCTTGCCTTCCATCAGGCCGGTGATCTCCTTGAACTGACGGCGCACCTCCAGCACCACGCTCTGGGCGGCACGACCCACGGAGTTCATGGTCAGCGCGGCAAAGACGAAAGGCAGGCAGGCACCGATGAACAGACCCACCAGCACCAGCGGATTCATCAGAGAGAAGTCGTTGAAGGTCGTCTCAGCGGCGCCCACTTCCTTGATCTTTTCGATATAGGAAGCCATCAGTGCCAGCGCGGTCAGTGCGGCGGAACCGATGGCAAAGCCCTTACCGGTGGCAGCGGTGGTGTTGCCCAGAGAATCCAGCGCATCTGTGCGCTTGCGGACTTCCGGCTCCAGACCCGCCATCTCGGCAATACCGCCGGCATTGTCCGCCACGGGGCCGTAGGCGTCGGTGGCCAGCGTGATACCCAGCGTGCTGAGCATACCCACAGCGGCCAGCGCAATGCCGTACAGACCCATGCCCGCGCTCTGGGCGCCGCCGGACAGGAAGAAGGCCAGCAGGATGCAGACGGCCACGATGATGATGGGCATGGCGGTGGACAGCATACCCAGACCCAGACCGCCGATGATGATGGTGGCGGAACCGGTCTGGCTCTTGGCACTCAGCTCCTGCGTGGGCTTGTAGGTATCAGAGGTATAATACTCGGTGGCCTTGCCGATGAGCACACCGGCCACCAGACCGGACAGAATGGCCACATACAGTCCCCAGTGCTCCAGACCCAGCAGCGCCCACACCAGGAAGAAGGAGATGATGGCGATAAGCACGGCGGACAGGTTGGTGCCCCGGGACAGCGCCTTGAGCAGCGTACGCTGGTCGGCGTTCTCCTCGGTCTTGACGAAGAAGGAGCCGATGATGGAGCAGAGAATGCCCACAGCCGCCATGACCATGGGGATGGCCATGGCCTTGAAGGCCTGGTCGGAGAAAGCCGCCACGCCCAGTGCGGAGGCGGAGATGATGGAGCCCACATAGGACTCGTACAGGT
>CAKTMQ010000058.1 GCA_934573945.1 uncultured Oscillospiraceae bacterium
CCATGGAGTAGCCGTGCAGCTTGATGGAGTCTGTCTCGTCCACGATCTTCTTGATAGACTCATTGACCTTTTTGGGGGCGGGAATGCTGGGATTTCCCAGAGAATAATCAAAAACATTTTCGGAACCTACGACCTTTGCCTGCTCCAGACCATAGGCGAACAGCTGACGGATAACGGAGGGGGCAGTACCCAGCGTATAATACTCTTGATTGACCATGATAACAGCTCCTCTTAATCATTCATATTTTTTGCGTGCGGTGCAAGTGCACGTATATTCTACTATTATACTATAGTGCGGATGCAATGGATTTTCAAGTAAATATCCACACAGGAGATTTTGCTTTTTACAAGCGGCCTCAGTTCAGGTGCATCCGCTGCGCCAGAACGCTGCCGGCCGCAATAGATGCCAACTTGGACTCGGCACTGTCAGAACGGGAGACCAGCACGATAGGTACCTTGGCGCCCAGGATAATGCCGGCATTTTTGGCGTGGCCAAACAGGGATGCGGCCTTGCCGATGCCGTTGCCTACCTCGTAGTTGGGTACCAGCAGAATGTCCGCATCACCGGCGCCGGGAGCGGTATAGTGCTTGTGATGGCACGCCTCCTTGCTGACCGCCAGATCCAGCGCCACGGGGCCGCAGACATACATATTATACTTGCTCCACCGCTCAGTCATATGTGCCAGCGCATCAGCATCAACGGTGGACTGAATTTTGGGGTTGACGACCTCAGCACCGCAGATGCAGGCGGCGTTGATGCTCTCATAGCCCAGCGCCTGCAGCACCATAGCGGCATTCTCCAGAATCTCCGCCTTCTTGTCCAGATCGGGGAAGGTATTCACACCGCCGTCTGTCAGAATGACCATCTTACCATAGGCCGGAATCTCATAGAACATACAGTGGGTCGTCAGATGGCTGGTGCGCAGGCCGCACTCCTTGTTGAACACGGCGCGCATCAGATCGGCAGTACCCAGAATGCCTTTCATCAGGAAATTGGCCTTTCCCTCCGCGCACAGTGCTACGGCCTTGGCGGCGCAATCCGTGTCGCTGTCACCTTCGATGATCTGATATGTATCGGGATCCTCCTGCAGCGCAGAGAGCATCTCCCGGATCTCGTTGACATGGCCGACCAGAATGGGTACGGTGATCTGTTCCCTGCGTGCCTCCACAACAGCCTCGATCACAGGCTGGTCGTGGGCGGCTGCTACAGCGATGATACCGGGTTCGCCGCCCCTGGCGGCCTGCAGAATACCTTCAATGGTGTTGATCATGTGCGTTTCCTCCCAGATATACGTCAATTGACCGTAATTTTATGGTTACTTTTTACATTATACAACCTTCCTGCGGAGCCGTCAATGATAAACCGAATTGTTCAGTGAAATATTTTGCCAAATAGCAGTATGGGAAGAAAATAGTTGAAGAAGGCGAGGGAGTATGCTAAAATATTATGTCATTATAAAACAAATCACAGATTTGAAAACGAGTGAGTATATGAAAACACATGATTTTTATTTCGATCTGCCGCAGGAGCTGATCGCACAGACCCCTATAGAGCGGCGTGATGCCTCGCGGCTTCTGGTGCTGGATAAAGACACCGGCGCTTGGGAGCATCGTCATTTCTTTGACCTGCCCCGGTATCTGCGGCCGGGCGACTGTTTGATCCTGAACGATTCCAGGGTGTTGCCGGCGCGTCTGCTGGGGCAGCGGCTTCCCGGCGGCGGTGCCTGCGAGGTGCTGCTGCTGATCGACCGGGGTGAAAAGACCTGGGAATGTCTGGTACGCCCCGGTAAGAAGCTGCGGAAGGGGGCGCAGCTGTCCTTTGGTGATGGACAGTTGACGGCAGAGGTCACGGAAGAGCTGCCGGACGGCAACCGGATGGTGCACTTCAACTATGAAGGCATCTTTCTGGAGGTTTTGGAGCAGCTGGGAAAAATGCCGCTGCCGCCGTATATCAAGGAGGAACTGCAGGACCGTGAGCGGTATCAAACCGTGTACTCCAAGGTGGTCGGCAGTGCCGCGGCACCCACGGCGGGACTTCATTTTACCCAGGAGCTGCTGTCACAGATCCGGGAAATGGGCATAGGCATCGGCTATGTGACGCTACACGTCGGATTGGGGACGTTCCGTCCGGTGAAGGAGGAGGAGATCACCGACCACGATATGCACAGCGAATACTGCGTGATCCCTCAAGAGACGGCGAATCTCATCAACGAGACAAAGAAAAACGGCGGAAGGGTCATCTGCGTTGGCACGACCAGCTGCCGCACCATTGAAAGCTGGGCGGGAGAGAACGGTACGATGGCTGCTGCCGGTGGATGGACGAATATCTTCATCTATCCCGGCTATCGATTCAAGGTCACAGACGGCCTGATCACCAACTTCCATCTGCCGGAATCCACCCTGATCATGCTGGTGTCGGCGCTGGCGGGACGGGAGCATATTCTTGCAGCATATCAGGAGGCGGTGAAGGAACGTTACCGTTTCTTCTCGTTCGGTGATGCGATGTTCATCTGTTGACGACGTACTAAATTAAAACAGGAGAGTATATGTTCAAGGTTATCAAAAAAGAGGGACGTGCCCGTCGTGGACAGTTTCGGTGCGCACACGGCGGCGAAGTACAGACGCCGGTGTTTATGAACGTGGGCACACAGGCCGCCATCAAAGGCGGGATCGACGCCTTTGACCTGCGGGAGCAGCTGGATTGTCAGATCGAGCTGAGCAATACCTACCATCTGCATCTGCGCCCGGGGGACGATGTGATCCGCACATTGGGCGGTCTGCACCGGTTTATGCGCTGGGATGGACCGATTCTGACAGACAGCGGCGGCTTTCAAGTATTTTCCCTTGCCGGCCTGCGTAAAATAAAGGAGGAGGGCGTTACCTTTGCCTCTCATCTGGATGGACACCGTATTTTTATGGGGCCTGAGGAGAGTATGCGTATTCAGTCCAATCTGGGCAGCGATATTGCCATGGCTTTCGACGAATGCGTAGAAAACCCGGCACCCTATGCGTACGCCAAGACATCCTGTGAGCGGACACTGCGGTGGTTGGAGCGCTGCAAGATCGAGCATGACCGGCTCAATAGCCTGCCGGACACGGTGAACCCGCAGCAGATGCTGTTCGGTATTAATCAGGGCGCTACCTATCCGGATCTCCGCATCTGGCATATGAAACAGATCGCAAAGATCGACTGTGATGGTTATGCCATCGGCGGTCTTGCGGTGGGCGAGCCTACCGAGGTGATGTATGAGATCATCGATGCGGTGGAGCCGTATATGCCGGCGGACAAGCCCCGGTATCTGATGGGTGTCGGTACGCCCAGCAACATTATCGAGGGTGTGGCACGCGGCGTAGATTTCTTTGACTGCGTGATGCCGGCACGTAACGCACGGCATGGAAAGCTCTTTACCTGGAGCGGCTCTATGAATATTAAAAACGCCAGGTATAAGCTGGATGAAAGCCCCATCGATCCACAGTGCGACTGCCCGGTGTGCCGCAAATTCAGCAGGGCGTATCTACGGCACCTCTTTACGGCGCAGGAGATGCTGGGAATGCGTCTGGCGGTGATGCACAACCTCTATTTTTACAACCATCTGATGCTGCGCATCCGCAATGCGCTGGACGCGGGAGAATTTCAGGTGTTCCGCGATACATACAGCCGCAAGCTGGAGGAAAAGGTGTAAAAAATATTGGAAAACAACACCAAACCTCTTGCCAAAAAGAAAGGACTTCTGTATAATATAAAGGATACATCTGTTAAAAAAGGAGTGCCCCTATGTTTAATCTGATCACAACGGCTTATGCTGAATCCGGTAGCGCTGCCACCACTGCATCCGGCGGCGGTATGTCTTCGATCCTGATGATCGTCGTGATGCTGGCGATCTTCTATTTCCTGCTGATCCGTCCCGAGAACAAGCGGAAAAAGCAGGCGGAAGAGATGCGCAGCTCTCTGAAAAAGGGCGATTGGCTGACCACTATCGGTGGTGTGTATGGCCGCGTGGTATCCATCACTGACCGCACGGTGGTGATCGAGACCAGCGAGGATCGCGTCCGTCTGGAGTTCCTCAAGTCCGCTATCGGCCAGGTCGGTACGCTGGACGAGCAGGCTGCTGCCATGCAGCGCGGCGGCAAGAAGGCCAAGGAGCAGGCTCCCGCTGAGAGCGAAGAGGCTCCTGCCGAGACACCGAAGGTAGAGGAGACCGCTTCCGAGGAGACCAAAACCGAGGAGTAAGCGTGCATCAAAACGCATAGAGACAGCTGTCGTCCGACAGCTGTCTCTTTTTGCATCTCGAAAACCACTCGCTGGGCGAGTGGTTCAAAAAAGACTTATGCCGGGGAGAAAAAATAAAACTCCCTCTGTAGGATGGCCTATGCAAATGGCAAGTCGTACCAACGCCGCATGAGGCGTGGCTGGTAACATAGGGCTTCGCCCGCATAAGAAATACCCCCGGCTTCGCCGGGGGATATTTATTTTGCTCTGCTGTCAAATGGGACAGCCATAAACAAGATCGGGACGGAATATAGTGGCAGGGAAAGGGAGGGGAATATCGATGTCATTTGGAGCGATGTGGGGCAGACGCACCTGGATCGGTCTGGCAGCGGCTGCAGGGTCGCTGTTGTTGTGGATCCTGTTGGGCGCGCTTCTGCTTGTAAAAGGTGTACTGCCGGAGGATGCAGTGACGTTCTGGGTCTGCGCTGGAGCGACGGGATCAACGCTGCTGGGCGGCTGTGCAGCAGGGAGGGGAGGTGCGCGGGTACGGGCGCTGCTCGTGGCGGTACTGCTCTATGGGATCCTCTGGTGTGTAGGATTGGCCAGTTCTGAGCCGTTGGCCTTCGGAAGAGCCGGCTTGTGGATCACGGCGGCGGTGTTGGGTGGCAGCCTTGCTGCGTGCTTGCTGTGCAAAGGAGGTAAGGGAAAGAAGAAGCGGCGGCGTGCCGCCAGCGGTGCCGGAAAGCGTCGGCGAAAAGCGGTGACATAATTCGTCCATGGCAGAATTCACGAAAATGTTCCGTCGGATATAAAAAACTGCAGCAGGGGTTGACAAAAGAAAAACAACAGAGGAATGATCCTACTTTCAATATCTGGTGGATTTCTGCGCAAAGTATATCCTATATCTCGCAGCGGCAGCGCGATTGCTGCCGCCGGTCTACGTTGTTTACATAAAGCTGTTTACATAACGTTTTGACATAAGTGACAAAAATAGGGGGAATTCACACAAACCCCTTGCACATCAGAAGAAATTGCCATATAGTATATAGGGTAAAAACAGCTTCTATTTGGACGGCTTGTCTCATAAGATGGGGCGAGGTGAGAGACTGTCATGAAGCTGCGTAGAGTATTCCATAAAGCACAAGCGTCTCAAGCGTACCCATTGCGTTTGCTGACGCTGTGCCTCTTTTTTGCTGTGGGCATCGTGGCTGGGCAGATCCTGCAGCGCACGGTGCCCGGCGAGACCGGCAGCGAACTGGAGGCGTATCTGCGTGGCTATGTCAGCGCAGCAGCAGAGGAGACGCAGGTCTCTGTGCTTCAGGTGCTGGCGGTTTATCTGCGCGCACCGCTGCTGCTGTGCCTGTTGGGCTTTTGCACCTTTGGCGCGGCAGTGATTCCCTTGGTGTGTGCTCTGCAGGGCTTTACGCTGTCCTTCGCTGTGGCCTGTTTTGCGGGTAATCTGGGGCAGAAGGGTCTGTTGTTGTCACTGGCGGCTTTCGGACTGCGTAGTGTTGTTGCATTGCCCTGTACGCTGCTGATCGCTCAGTGGGCGTTTGACAGGGCGTTGCGCCGTATGCGCGGGGAGACGCCGGTGCGCACACCGACTGTACGGCGGCGCCTGCTAGGCTGTTTTTTTGCATTACTGCTGGGTGGCATACTGGAGATCACAGTAGTGCCCCGGCTTTTTTCCGCTGTGCTGGGCGGCTAAAATTGTGTGAAAGGAGGAGAGATGTGTATGGCAGATCATGTCGCAGATTATCGCCGCTATCTGGCGGAGGAAAAGCACGCTCAGGATAACACACTCAATTCCTATATACGGGATCTGAATCAGTTTCAGACTTGGCTGAACGGCACAGGTGTAACGGATCTGCGAAAGGTCAAGAAAGAAAATGTGGGAGAATACCTGCATTATCTGGACAGTAAAGGAAAATCACCTGCCACCGTAACGCGGTCTGTGGCCTCTATTCGCTCCTTTTATAATTACATGGTGCTGGCCGGTCGCGTCAAAGCAAACCCAGCCAAGGCGGTAAGCGGTATGAAAGTGGAGCGGAAGTATCCGGAGATCCTGACAAACCGGGAGGTGGAGCTGTTTCTCGAGCAGCCCAAGTGTGTGGACGAGAAAGGCTTCCGCGATCACGCCATGCTGGAGGTGTTGTACGCCACCGGGATCCGTGTTTCAGAGCTGATCGGTCTGAACGTGGAGGACGTGAATCTGACGGTGGGCTTTATCCGCTGCACCAGCCGCGGAAAGGAACGGATTATCCCGCTGTATACCGCGGCCATTAAAGCGCTGCGGGATTATCTGGAAAATATCCGCCCACGGATCATTGCGGACGAAAGGGAAAAGGCGCTGTTTGTTAACATGAATGGCGAGCGAATGAGCCGTCAAGGCTTCTGGAAGATCATCAAATACTACCAAGAAAAGGCAGAGATCACCAAGGACATCACGCCCCATATGCTGCGGCACAGCTTTGCGGTACATCTGCTGGAAAACGGCGCGGATCTTCGGTCGATCCAGGAGATGTTGGGGCACGCCGATATTTCTTCCACCCAGATTTATACCCAGGTGATCCGGCATCAGCTGAAGGACGTATATAACAAAGCGCATCCCCGGGCATAAGCGTACATAAAAAGCGTTTTTCTGCAAATGATACCCCGTAAAAGGTGCATAAAACCGTATACGAAAAGAGGAGCAGATCAACGATGGTGGAACAGGATACGATCAGGCTGCTGCGGGAGTGCGACGCCGGGATCCGAATGGGGATGGATTCCATTGCAAATGTAGTGGAGCACGTTAAGAGTCAGGAGCTGCGCCGATGCCTGGTACAGTGCCGGGATGCACATCAGCAGTTGGAGGCCGAGATCCGGACGCTGCTGCAGCGGTATCAGGACAAGGGCAAGGCTCCTGATCCGGTGGTTAAAAGCATGGCGCATCTAAAAACAGCTGCCAAGCGCGGTATAAACGATTCCGACGAGACCATTGCCAGTCTGATGACGGACGGCTGCAACATGGGTGTAAAATCCCTCAGTCGCTACCTCAACCAGTATCAGGCAGCTGACGAACGGTCAAAGGACATTGCCAAACGCCTTATTGCATTGGAGGAACAGCTGGTGGTGGATATTCGCAGCTTTTTATAAGCATCATAAGAAAGAAAAGATACCCGATATGACAGTTGTCATATCGGGTATCTTTTCTTTCGCTTAGGCAAAGGCTGTGTCTGCGATCACAAAGATGTATGGGCGGGAAGGCTGTACTTTGCCGCATAGCTGCGGAAGCTGTCGCGGAAAGCCGCATCATCTTTTCGGATAGCGTGCAGTGTTTCATGGAGGTTCAGGTTATGCTGGGCAGCATCAATGATACCGCCAGCGATATTGGAGCAGTGATCCGATGTCCGTTCCAGGTCGGTAAGCAGGTCAGACCACACAAATCCCGCCTCGATGCTGCAATGTCCCTGCTGCATACGCAGGATATGACGGGTGCGCATTTCCTCCTTCAGCGAATCGATGACCTGCTCCAGAGGTTCTACCTGTGCTGCCGAGGCTAGGTCGCTCTGCACAAAGGCAGTACGGGACAGCTCAAGGATTTCCTGAATGGCGGACGACAGAACAGCCAGATCCGCCTGCGCTGCCGCCGTAAAGGTGAGCTGCTTGCTGCGCATCTCCTCGGCGGACTCAAGCACGTTGACAGCATGATCCGAAATGCGTTCCAGATCGCCGATGGTCTTGAGAAGCTCCGTGGCTTCTTCGCTCTCGTCACTTCCCATCTTCTGGGCGCTGAGCTTTACAAGGTAAGTGCCGATCACATCTTCGCAACGGTCACAGTGTGTCTCTGCTTGCCGGATCGATGCAGCCAGCTCCGGCGTGTAGGCGGTGAGGCAGTTGAGGGCATGATCCAGCGCCCCAACGGCACTGTCCATCATTTCCTCGGAAACGGCGCGGCACTGGCGAAGGGCGAGGGACGGTGTAGCCAGCAGACGTTCATCCAGTGTAACGTCATTTTCGGTATGGTCACCGTCCGGCACCAGCAGGATAGACAGCTTCTCCAGCAGCCCACCGGCCGGCAGGAGCATAGCAGTGCAGAGAATGTTGAAAGCAGAGTGTACCACGGCGATACCGTAGGTAGTGACCGGCTCCTGCAATATAGCCGGTGCAGCAACAGCTTTTATGATACAGAATACCACCAGCAGCACGGCAACGCCGATGACATTGAACATCAGATGCACTACAGCGGCGCGGCGCGCGTTCTTGTTGGTGCCCACAGAGGAGATGATAGCGGTGACACAGGTGCCGATGTTCTGTCCCATGATGATGGGAATGGCCGCCGCATAGCTTACCTGTCCGGTAAGCGCCAGCGCCTGCAGAATGCCGACGGAAGCGGAACTGGACTGAATAATAGCCGTCAGCACTGCGCCGGCCAGCACGCCCAGCAGCGGATTGCGGAACATGAGAAACAGCTCTGCAAAGCCGGGCACATCCTTCAAGCCGGACACGGCGCCGCTCATGGTCTCCATGCCGAACATCAGCGTGGCAAAGCCCAGCAGGATCATACCGGTATCTTTTTTCCGGTCTCCCTTGCAGAACATATAGAAAATAATACCGATCAGCGCCAGTATCGGTGTAAAGGAAGAGGGCTTGAGCAGCTGGATCCAGACACTGCTGCCGTCAATCCCGGCCAGGCTCAGCAGCCATGCCGTAACGGTGGTGCCTACATTAGCGCCCATGATGACGTTGATGGCCTGCCGCAGTGTCATCAATCCGGAGTTGACAAAGCCCACCACCATTACCGTGGTCGCCGAGGAACTTTGAATAATGGCGGTCACGCCGAGACCGGTGAGAAAGCC
>CAKTMQ010000059.1 GCA_934573945.1 uncultured Oscillospiraceae bacterium
CCCGGTGCTGTACCGCACCACCACCCGCGTCTGTCACAGCAAGGGTCTGGTGGAGTTCGGCGAGCGCACGGAGCACGTGGCGCCCGCGTATGAGCGCAATACCCGCAAGTTCGTCTGCGCCCCGGCCAACGCCTTTGCCAACCACCCCATCGTGGAGGAGCGTCTGGTGAAGCTGACGGAGTACGGCTGCACCCGTGCCCTGGAGAACGGCCTGAACAAGCTGGAGCTGGGCGACGGCAAGGTGGGCGTGATCACCGCGTCCATCGCCTATCAGTACGCCAAGGAGGTGTTCCCCGAGGGTACCTCCTTCCTGAAGCTGGGTCTGACTTACCCGCTGCCCATGGATCTGATCCGCGACTTCGCCAAAAAGGTGGAGAAGCTGTACGTCATCGAGGAGCTGGAGCCGTTCATGGAGAACGAGATCAGGGCCGCAGGCATCGACTGCACCGGCAAGGAACTGACCGGCGTGATGTACGAGCTGAACACCGAGCTGGTGCGTGAGCGCGTGCTGGGCATCAAGTCCGAGTACAAGACCATCACCGATGTGCAGGTGGCCAGACGTCCGCCCGCACTGTGCCCAGGCTGTCCTCACCGCGGCTTCTTCTACACCCTGTCCAAGAACAAGAACTACGTGGTCACCGGCGACATCGGCTGCTACACGCTGGGCTTCGCACCTCCCCTGAACTGCATGGACGTGTGCATCTGCATGGGCGGAGGCTTCTCCGCCGGCATGGGCATGGCCAAGTCCTTCCAGCGGGAGGGCGTCACCGACAAGGTGGTGTTCGGCGTGATGGGTGACTCCACCTTCTTCCACAGCGGTATGACCGGCGCTGCCGAGATCATCTACAACAATGGCCGTATGATCCCCTGCGTGCTGGATAACCGCATCACCGGCATGACCGGCCATCAGGACAATCCCGGTTCCGGCTACACCCTGATGGGCGAGGAAGCCCCCATGCTGAACATCGAGAAGATCTTCGAGACCTATGGCTTCGACCCGGTGCTGACCGTGGATCCTCAGGATCTGACGGCCATGAAGGCAACGGTGAACGAGGCGGTGGCCGCCCTGAACGAGGGCAGACATCCCGCCATCGTCACCCGTCGTCCCTGCCTGCTGATCAAGCGTGTCAAGCACGATACCGGTATGTGCGTGGTCAACACCGACAAGTGCAAGAGCTGCAAGAGCTGCCTGAAAGTGGGCTGCCCCGCCATCTCCATGGAGGACGGCAAGGCATTCATCGACCGCACCCAGTGCGTGGGCTGCACCGTCTGCGCTCAGGCCTGCCCGTTTGATGCAATCGAAAAGGAGGAGAAGTAATATGTCTAACGTGAAGAGCTGTCTGTTGGTCGGCGTCGGCGGTCAGGGCGCCATCCTCATCTCCAAGATCATGTCCAACGGTTTTATGAAGGCCGGCTATGACGTCAAGCAGAGCGAAGTCCACGGCATGGCCCAGCGCGGCGGCAGCGTGTCCACTCAGGTACGCTGGGGCGACAAGGTGTATGGCCCCGTGTTTGGCCGCGGCGAGGCGGACATCATGGTGGCGCTGGAGAAGATGGAGGCCGTCCGCTATGCGGAGTTCCTGAATCCCAACGGCGTGGCGGTCATCAACGACTATGCCATCAAGTCCACCACCATCGCCTCCGGTGCGGAGGCCTATCCCGAGGGCTGCGTCGAGGCCATGCAGAAGAACTTCAAGACCATCGCCGTGCCCGCCAGTGACATCGCCATCCAGCTGGGCAACGCCAAGTGCATGAATGTGGTGCTGTTCGGCGCTATGTGCGACAGTCTGGGCTGCCCGGAGATCGACTGGGAGCAGATCGTGGCCGAGACGGTGCCCGCCAAGGTCAAGGAGCTGAATCTGAAGGCGTTCCGCGCAGGCCGTGAGGCGGCCAAGGCCGGCAAGTAAGTTCTGTCATTCTCTATTTACCATATCTCTATATTTGAAAAAGGAAGCTCATGAGCTTCCTTTTTCCTTTCTGGGAAAAATATTTATAGTTTTGTCATGACTTTTCGCCCTGTTTGGGGTACAATGCTGTACGCATATCAGATCAGACCGACAGGAGGAACCATCTTTGAGAAAACTATACGACGGCGTACAGCGCTTCTGTGCGCGCCATCCCCGTTTCGGCATCCCCAACCTGATGCTCTATATCGTGGCGGGCAATGTGCTCGTCTACCTGCTGATGATGTTTACCCGGAGCGCCGACGCGGGCGCGCTGGATTTCCTGACGCTGAACACCGCCGCCGTGCTGCGGGGTGAGCTGTGGCGGGTGGTGACCTACGTGTTTGTGCCCGGCAGCAGCGGCATCTTCTGGCTGCTGGTGAGCCTGTACTTCTACTACTGGATTGGCTCTACGCTGGAGCGGGAGTGGGGCACCGCCAAGTTCAACCTCTACTATATCAGCGGCGTACTGCTGACGGCGGTGGGTGTGATCGTGGCCAGCCTGATCTCCGGCGTCAATTATACGGTGGCAGGCTCCTCCTACGTGAACCTGTCCATGTTTTTCGCCTTTGCCTTCCTGTTCCCCAATACCCAGGTGCTGCTGTTCTTCATTCTGCCGGTGCGGATGAAGTGGCTGGCCTATCTGGACGGCGCGCTGTTCGCCTATGATGTGGTGCGCTGCCTGCTGGCGGGCAACTGGGGCGGTGCATTGCTGCCGGTGATCGCGCTGCTGAACTTCGCCGTGTTCATCTGGCCGGAGGTGCACTATATGGCGGATCGTGCCGCCTACCGCCATCGGCCGCAGACGGTGCAGTTCAAGAAGGCGGCACAGCAGCAGGCCAGACAGCAGCAACAGCAGGGCTATCACCACAAGTGCGCCGTCTGCGGCCGCACGGACACCGACTATCCGGAGCTGCAGTTCCGCTATTGCAGCAAGTGTGCCGGTTACCACTGCTTCTGTCAGGATCACATCTTCACCCACGTGCACTTTACAGAGTAGTAATGGAGCTTCATATAAAACGGGCGCTGTTCCGCAGAACAGCGCCCGTTCTTTATGTGTTTCAGGAAGCGGTCTTGGTGTTAGTTTTGGTATCCGCTTTGATGTCACTCTTGGCATCCGCCTTGGTATCGGTTTTGGTGTCGGTCTTGGTATCCGTGGTGCCGCCGGTCTTGGTATCGGCGTCGGAGGCCAGAGGCCAGGTGGTGGGATCGGCGGTATCCTCGATCATCTTGCAGACGATCAGATAGCGGTGGTTGTCGTCGCCGTTCTTGCACACCGACAGGATCAGCACCTTGTCACCGGCCACAGGCTTATTGGCCTTGTCCAGATTGGTGGTGCTGTCTGTCTCCTTCCACAGCTGGTCGAAGAAGCTGTTGAACACCTCGTCACTGTTGAAGTCGTGGTAGTAGATGATGTGGCTGGTGTCATACTGCACGCCGCCCACGATCTGATAGGTGATGCGGCGATCCTTCTGATACATATAGACCAGGTGCTTCTCGCTGAAATCCATCTTGCTCAGATAGCTCTGCAGGCCGCCGAACATGGTGCGGTTGGCCATGTTGTGGCCGTACAGCACGGTGACGGGATCATCCAGATCACGGCTGTTGACGGTCTTGCCCTCGCAGGTGGCCTCACTGAAAATGGTGCCGGCCTTGTCATTGTTGCCGTCCAGATTGCGGTTGAGATAGAACAGACGGTCGGTGGGGTGCTGCGCCACGGGGTAGGATGCGTCCGCGGGGGTGTTCAGCGCGGCGGAGGTGCCGGGGATCTGAAGCCATGCATACACATCGGGGTACTTGGCAAAGGTGGCCTCCATGTTCTCCGGCTCCACAATGGGATCCGGCTCCACGCGGTTGCTGTTATCCGGCTCCGTCACATCGGGGGTATCAGGGTCTGCATCGGGGGTGGGGGTCTCGCCGCAGGCGGCCATGGACAGTACCATCACCAGCGCCAGCAGCAGTACCAGCGCACGGGTGAACAGGTGCTCCAATTTCATGTTCATTATATTTCTCCTTTCGCATGGCCATTGGCAAAACGCACGGCCTTTTGAAAACAGTGACCGCCGGCAGATGCGGCAGCACTTGAAGATATGATACCATATGGCGCGCTCAAAAGCAACACCATTTTCCCGACGGTCAGGCGGGAAACGGACAGCTTACCAGCTGACGGTGCGGTTCCAGGAGGCAAAGAGCGCCGCAAACTGCTTTTTCTGCCCGGGTGTCATCCGGGACTTGTACTGGCTGAGCAGGGCATTTGCCTTCTGGTCATCGCCGCTTTTCAGGTAGTTGCCGATGGCGCGCTGCAGGCTTTCTGCGGCGGTGGAGCTGAGGGACGACCGGTTGCCGATACTGGACACGGCGGCGGGATCGGAATCGGGCAGCTGCTGTCCCTTCTGCTCGGCGCTGGCCTTCTTGGAGAAGTAGTCCAGCAGCAGCTTGTAGTTTTTCAGATCCTGATCGCCCAGCTGCTGGTACCAGCTTTTGGCCTGGGAAACCTCCTTCTCCCAGGCGCTCACCTGATCCTGCCACTGTGCATAGGCGGCGGACTCCTGCCCCTCCAGCAGCTTGTAGCGATCCAGCAGCGCGTCACCGGCGTCCCGATAGCGGGCGTAGGCTGCCGACTGCAGCTGCGGCAGCACATCGGACAGCTGCTGCAAGTGCTGCTGGTAGGCCTGCTGGGCGGCGGACTGGGCGTAGCTGGAGCCGTAGCCGCCGGTCAGGTAGGCGCTCTGCCCCAGCGTATGGCGCATGGCGGTGCGCCCCTGACTGGCGTACCGGGCGGCATAAGCCTGAAAGGCCGCATCGGCGTCGGGGTTGTAGGAAAAACCGGGACGGTTTTCGATCTGCCCCAGCAGCGCAGACAGCTGGTCGGCAAACGCCGACTTGTAGTCCTCCGGACGCCGGGCGGAGAGGCTGTCCAGCAGATCCCGGGCGGCGGATACGTCGTCCGAGGGCAGATAGCCCCGCTCCAATTCCTTCAGTACGGCGGCGGTGCCGGGGGAGACGGTGCCGCCGGGAGCGGCGCTGCTGCCGCCGGTGCCGCCGGAGGGCGCGGCGGCGGGGGCGGAGGGCACGGCCAGCAGGCTGCCCCATGTCTCCGGTCCCACGATGCCGTCCAGCTTCAGTACGTTCTTCTTCTGGTAATCCCGCACGGCGGCCTGGGTCTTGACGCCGAAAATGCCGTCCACGGCCAGATCGTAGCCCTGTTCCCGCAGAATGGTCTGCAGCTTGGTGACGGCGCTGCCGGTGGAGCCGTAGCCGATCTGACGATAGGTAGAAGCCATAGTGTGATTCTCCTTTATTCATTTATAGTATGCGGTGCGCAGCGGACGGGCTGTCAGCTGAGCCGCTGCCAGACGTACACCGCCAGATAGGGCGGCATGATGCTGACGGCCTGTCCGCCGCCTGCGGCGGTGGAGGTGAAGTCCATGGTGTGGACGTGGGTGATGCTGGCCGGGCCGGTGGATACGCTGCGGCTGTTTCCGCCGCCGCCCCAGCTCTCCACATAGGCGCCGCTGCCGCTGCCGCCGGTGCCCACATTGGGGATGTAGTGCTCGTGGGTCAGCTCCTCGGCGGAGGTGTGGCCGGTGATCTGGTGGCTGTGGGCGGGCAGCTGCTGCACGGTCAGCGTCTGGCTGGCCTGTCCGCCTGTCTTTCCGGCGGCGTACTGTGTTCCCGCCGCCAGCAGGAAGCGATCCCGGATCCGCTGCCATGTGCCGCCCAGCACTGAGCCGGGATCGGCGGAGGCGGTGGAGAGATAGAGGGAGCCCACCGGATACAGCAGATCCAGCAGCGTCTTGCCGCCGACGGTCAGGCTCCCGGCCGCCACCTTTCCGGCCACGGTCACGTCGCCGTCGAAGCCGGCGTCCCAGGCGCACTGCAGGCTGGGACTGTCCGCCAGCTTGCCGAAGGCGGCACCCACGCCGCCCGCCCGCAGGTGGAAGGCCACCGCCGCGTTGGAGGAGGTGTAGCTGACGGCGCGGACGCTGCCCACCGTGTCGACGGCGGACAGCTCCACCTCGTAGGTGACATCCTTTTGCAGCCCCCTGGCGATCTGTTGTGTCAGACCGTCGGTCAGCGCGGTGTAGGCGCCGTAGGCGCCGCCCACCGGGCGGTACCGTGCCCGGAGCGTGACCGCGTTGCGGCCGTCCAGCGGCCAGCAGGAGCCGGAGGCCTTTACACGCAGACAGGCACCGCCGCTGTCCTCCACGCCGGCGGCATTGCACCGGAAGGCCACGGAGGTCTGAAGGGCGGGCATCTGGTAATCGAATACCGACACCGCTGCCGCCGTCACGGTGGTGGTGCGCCCCCGGGAGTCGGTGACGACGGCGGTGGGCGTCAGCGTACCGGCCATGCCGACAGGGGCGGTAACGCCGGAAAAGCCGCTGACGCTCTGCCCGGCAAAGGTAAAGCGGCAGCCGGCCAGCGCCGCGCCGCCCACGGCGCTGGCCTCCACCCGGTAGCGCAGGCGGCTCATGCCACGCACCCACAAGCCCCACCGGGACAGAACGCTGTTGTCGTTCACCAGCGAGACGGTAAGGGCGGCGCGGGGACGCATGGTGTCCGGCACATAGGCGGTAAAGGCGTAGGTCTTGACGCAGAACCGGGGGTTGCTCAGCTGGGGGATGCTGCTGTTGAACGCCACGGTCATGGTCAGCTTCCCGGTGCCGGAAACGCTGTTGGGGATGGCCAGCGACAGACTCTCGTCCGGTGTCCAGCGGTATACCACCCGGGTGTCCTCCTGAGAGACGACGGTCAGCTCCGCGTCACTGACAGCGGCGCTCACGCCCTGAAAGACGTAGCGGAAGCTGAAGGAGAACAGGGCGGAAGGCCGGGTCACCACCAGTGTGTTGGGCTGGGCGATGGTGATGTCGCCCCAGGAGAGGGTAAAATCTTTTTCCGTTGCAGTCATGCCGATCCTCCGATCCATTTGAATGCCAGTCCCATGACGCTGTCCATGCGCCATGGACCGATGGTGATGCTGTCCAGCACGGTGATGTTGGTGATATACAGCCGGTTGTTGGACACATAGGCGATCTCCGTGCTGTCCTGCCAGAAGCTGAGCTTCTGGGCGGTGAATACCGCCCGGAAGTTGTTCTGCTCCACCACCTGATGGCCGTCGATCTCCGTGGTGGTGAGGTTCTGCCCCACCGCCACGCCGTAGACCGGGCTGGCGCCCTCATAGTAGACGATGCCGGTGCGGATATAGCCCTCCGTGTCCAGTCGGTAGCTGGAAAAGGCGGCGTCCACCGCCTTTACGTCCGCCGCCAGATCGCTGCAGAAGCTGTAGTACTGGGTCAGCGCCTCCGGGTTGGCCTCCAGATAGGCGCTCAGCCGCTGCACATAGGTGCCGAACTGGGACGCGGCCACGTACTCCTCGCCCAGCCGCACCTCCAGCTGCTCCATGCTGCGCCTGACCTGCTGCGCTGTCTTGACGATCATGGACTTGAGGTTGTTGTACTGCTGCGCCTGATCGGGACTGTCCGCGGCGGCAGCGGTCTTTTTGCCGCTGCGCCGCTGTGCCGCGGCGGTACCGGCAGCGGTGCCGTTTTCCAGAGAGGACAGCGCCAGATTCAGCTGCTGCGCCATCTGAAAGAGATAGGAGTACTGCTGGGTCAGCTGCTGCTGCACCGAACCGGCAGGGCAGGGGGGCATGGGCAGGCTGCTCATGGCAGATCACTCCCCTCTCCGTAGACGGCGCTGAGACTGTAGAGGCGGCATCCGCCGCCGCCCTCCAGCCGCAGCCGCAGATGGGGGCAGCGCACCGGACGCACGGCCAGCAGCCCGGCGCGCAGCTGCCGCGCCCCGCCCTCCAGCCCGCCGGCGTATGCCCAGGTGCGCCCCTCGTCGTAGCTCAGATAGGCCTTGACCCAGGCGCCGGCCTCCGGCAGCAGCCGCAGGTCGATGCGCTGGAGGTATTTCTGCTCCGGTACGGTCAGCCCCAGATCGCCGGTCTCCGCCCACCAGTGCAGCTGCGGCTCGTCCGCCGCGCCGCCGCCGTACATGGCGGTGATCCCCTGCGCCATCAGGCCATAGAGCACGCCGTCCCACGCGGCGAACTGCGTGACGCGCAGGTCATCCTGCCGGTGCCAGAGCTGGCGGCCGGTGTCGTAAACAAACAGGTGCGCCGCCCCGTTTTGCCGGACGGAGAGCCAGTACTGTCCCTCCACGGCGCCGCCCACTGCGTTTTCATAGCGCTGCTCACCGAAGGCGGCGGAGACCAGCCGGGGCATACTGCCGTCAAAGGCGTATACCCCGCCGTCGCCGTGAAAGTAGAGGGTACCGTCCACCACCGCCAGCGAGCGGCTGCTGCCCCGCTTCACACCGGGACACTGCAGCGAGGTGATCTGGTGTGCGCCGGCGGCGCTGATATAGAGCCGCTCCACGCTGTGTTCCTTGAAGAACAGCACCGTGCCCAGATAGGCGGCTGCGCCGGTAAAGGCGCCGTCGCTGCCCCGGTCGGCGGCGTAGCTGTCGGTGGAGACGCCGGAAAAGGTGTTCCAGTTGTGGAAGTCCCCCAGAGCGCTGCCGTATACGGCGTTGATGCTCTGGCCGTTGACGATGCCGTATTTGCAGCCCCACAGGCGGTTGCCGCACTCCACCACAAAGTCCATGTCCGGCACCTCCCGGGACACCGTGACCGGTGTGGTCTGCCGGCCACTGACGGCGCTGACGGCGCCGATGGTAATGGCATTGTCACTGCACGTCAGCAGCGTCCACACGCCGTCCGCCTCCGCGCCGGTGCAGCCGGAGACGGTGACGCTGTCCCCGGCGGAAAAGCCCTTTCCGATGCCGGTGGCGGTGATCTGCATTGCCGTGCCGCTCACCGCCTGCCAGATGGCACCGTCGTATTGCAGCAGCGCCGCGCCGCTGCCGGTGTCCAGCCACAAGTCACCCTCCGCCGGATCGGCGGGCGGCGTGACGCCGGTGGTGTAGTCCCCCAGAGGGCTGCCGTCGGCGCGGCACAGAGAAAAGTCCACCGTGCCGCTGGTCTCCACGCGGTTTTCCAGACTGCCCGCGTCGCTGAGATCCTGGGTGTTGACGTACTTCTTGTCCGGCCAGATCAGCAGATATGCCCCCATGC
>CAKTMQ010000060.1 GCA_934573945.1 uncultured Oscillospiraceae bacterium
CGACGACGTCACCCGTGAACTGGGCAGCAAAGAGGGCAATATGGGCTTCCTGCTGCCGGCGATGGGCAAAGAGCAGCTGTTCAAGACCGTGATGGCGGACGGCGTGCTGCCCCGTAAGACATTCTCTATGGGGCATGCACAGGACAAGCGCTACTACATCGAGGCCCGCAAGATCGTCAAGTAAAAGCGTCGGAAAATTCTGTGAAACTGTAGTTGGATAAAGCCGCCGGATCCCCGGCGGCTTTATTTTCCCGAGAGGTGTTGTCATGTTATATGTATGGCTTCCGGCCTATCTGATCTGTGGACTCTATCTGTTGGCGGCGGCTGTCTGGCCGCTGCTGCCGCTCCCCACTGCCGCAGCACAGAAAAGGCTGTCAGATAAGCTGTTTCGCCGTATCCTGCTGCAGTTCGGCAGCCTGTTTGCGGTGGTGGACTTCATGCTGATGCGCTCACTGTGCCTGCTGTCCCTCCAGGATCAGCGTCTGGCTGTGATGGCTGTGATGGTGCTGGAGACAGCAGCCGCCCTGCTGGTCACGCCGGCGGTGCGTCGGGGATTGCAGCTGCATACTTCGGACAGCGAGACCTGTGTGACGGAGATGGCCAATGCGAAGGTGAACCTGACGCTTTGCGTGGGAAAAAAGCGACCGGACGGCTATCATCAGGTGGAGACAGTCATGACCGATGTGGCGCTGGGAGACACAGTAACACTGGAACGCCATCCCGGGATCCGGGATGAGCTGATCTGCCTGCCGCCGGTGACGGAGCGCGTGGAGGATAATTTGTGCATGAAGGCACTGCGGGTATTTTTCGCGGAGCTTGGTGCAAGGGAAGAGTATGTGACCATCACGCTGACAAAGCAGATCCCCACGCAGGCGGGACTGGGCGGCGGCAGCAGTGACGCAGCGGCGGTGCTGCGCGGCCTGCGGCGGCTGTATGCCCCGCAGCTCAGCGACACGCGGCTGGAGGAGATGGCGGCGCAGCTGGGCAGCGATGTGCCCTATTTTATCCGGGGCGGCACAGTGCTGGCCACCGGTCGCGGTGAGCAGCTGACGACGCTGCCACCCATGCCGCCGTGTTGGTTTGTGGTGGTCAAGCCGGAGGAGGGCTATGCCACCGGCGCCATGTATAGCGCCATCGACAGGGCAGGCGCGGCAAAATGGATGGATAGTCAGGCAGTGTGTCAGGCACTGGCCGCTGGGAATCTGGCCGGTGTGGCGGCGGGATTGGACAACGATTTTCAGCGGGTGCTGCCGGAAGGCAGCGCGGTACCTGAGATCGTGGAGACCTTGCGGCAGGCTGGAGCGCTGAACGCTCAGATGACCGGCAGCGGCAGCGCTGTGTTTGGCTTGTTCCGGGATCGGGAGGCGGCGGAGGCCGCTGCTGCGGCGCTGCAGGCGGACTATCCGCGGACATTTTGTGTGTCCCAGGTATAATAGGGGAAAAAACCGTCCATATTGTAGGAAAAATCCTGCAATAAGGACGGTTTTTACTACATGAAACGATGGAAAACATGGGAGATCGCACTGCTGCTGGCGCTGGCCGCGACGATGCTCTGGGGCGCGTGGTCCATGCAGCGGCAGGATATGCTGGCACAGAAGATGATCCGTCTGCACGTAATCGCCAACTCTGACAGTGACGCTGACCAGACACTGAAGCTGCAAGTGCGGGACAAGGTGCTGGATTATACCACCCGTGTACTGCAGCGGTCGAAGGATATGCCGGATGCAGAGGAGGAGCTGCGCAGCGCGCTGGGACAGATCGAGACTATCGCTCGACGGGAGATTGTCCATCAGGGATATGATTATCCGGTGGAGGTGCAGTTGGCCAGCGCGGAATTTCCGCTGAAGACCTATGATGGTTTTGCGCTGCCTGCCGGCGAGTATATGGCGCTGCGGCTGGTGATCGGAGCAGGGGAGGGGCAGAACTGGTGGTGTGTCGTATTCCCGCCGCTGTGCACCAATGCCGCTGCCGACTTGCCGGAAACGGCAGTGGCTGCTGGATTGAGCGATGACGATCTGAGACTGATCACCGAAGAGAACACTGGCTATGAGCTGCGGTTCCGTTCACTGGAGCTGTGGGAGCAATTGCGGCAGTGGCTGGGCAAGGCATAAATGTATAAAGAGGCATCCACCCGTTTAACGGGTGGATGCCTCTTTATGTAATGTTTCAGAAAACGCGCCGTGCGCCCAGATAGCGGTTGGCATAATAGCTCTCGCTGAGACTGGAGATGATGACGCCGCGGCTGGAGGACGCATGAATAAACTGTCCGCCGCCGACATAGATACCCACGTGGCTGGCTGCAGAGCTGGTGTTGTAGGTGCCGAAGAAGAACACCAGATCACCGGGCTGCAGATCGCTCATAGACACGGCATAGCCGTTGTTCAGCTGCGGCGTGGCGCCGTGTGCCAGACTGATGCCGAAGTGGGAGAACACGTACATGGTAAAGCCGGAGCAGTCAAAGCCGCTGCCGCTGGTGCCGCCATAGACATAGGGGACACCCAGATACTGCTGGGCGAAGGAAACGATGTCACTGCCGCTGCCGGAGCTGCTCGCCGCACTGTCGGTGCTGTCACCGGTATCGTTCGTGCCATCTGCCGCCGTCTCTGTGACGGCTTTCTTGACGGCCGCAGCCGTGACCTTGGGCTTGGGTGCTTCCTTCTCCATGGTCAGATCCAGATCATCACCGGTGACGTAGCCGGTGGTGTCGCCCTTCTTGACGGCAAACCAGCCATTGTCAAAACCGGTTACCTCCAGACGGTCACCGTCCTTCAAGGTGTCCAACACCTCGCTGCTGCCGTCGGCCTCCTGCAGCAGAGACATCTCCTCGGCATCCACGACGCCGTAGGTCTGGAAATCTTCACTGCGTTTGAGAAGCTCGATATACTCCGGAGAAACAAAACCGGTGCAGTCGTTATAGCTGACCCGGAACCAGTCCTCCAGATCCTCCATCACGGACACCAGTGCGTCCAGCGGCAGGAGGATGTAGACATTGCTCTCTTCCGTGGGGTCGAAATACAGCGGGATGTCCTTTTCCGTTACGCGTCCCACGGCCTTGACCTTGGTGTCGCTGGGCAGCAGACGGGGCAGGTCGGGCTTTTGACCCATGACCTCCAGACCGGAGGTCAGTGCGCTTTTTACCACGGCGGTGTCCTCCAGAGAGGGGGCAGCGGTAGTGGCGCTGTCAGTTGCCCACGTGCACACGGTATTGGTACAGATCATCGCAGCGGTCACAAACGCCGCAGCCATTCTTTGATACTTGCGGAATCTCATCAAACGCCCCCTTACAGCTTACCGGATAAGGCGCGCTCCAACCAGATGGCGCCAACGTCCATGGCTGCGTAGAGACTGTTCTTTTCGGACTTCTTGACAACGCGGTCACGGGACTTCAGGTCAGGATCGGTCAGCTGCAGCTGTACCGAAACACGGGTCGCAACATCCATATCCTGTTCCTTGGCGGTCTCCAGGATCTGGAACATGACGATATATTTGTCCGCCATGGAACCGTAGTAGATCAGGTTGTCGATCCGCCGCAGGGGATGGTTTTTATAAACAAGGCCTTCGCCTTTTTTCACATCTGCCATGATGCTGATTGCCTCCTGTTTGTAAGAATCGATAGACAGTATAGCACAAAACTGCGCCCGTGTCAAATCGACCGCTCTGGGGGCGCTCAAAAGGCAATGCGGAGGGGACAAAAAACAGGGGAAGAGACAAAGTCTCTTCCCCTGTCAAAAGCAGAGAACAGGATCAAATATCCAGATAGTGCTTTACCAGGATCTGCAGCATTTCATCGCGGTCGATCTTGCAGATCAAGGTGCGGGCGCCGTTGTGGTTGGTGATATAGGTGGGATCCTCCGAGAGGATGTAGCCCACGATCTGGTTCACAGGATCATATCCCTTCTCCTTCAAAGCCTCATACACAGAGGTCAGAACATGATGCACCTGGGAATCACGATCCTCTGCGGCATTGAATTTTCTGGTATAATCGGCCATTGACGCACCGCCTTTCCTATCATCTGTCTACAATTATACGACGATCAGCGCAGCCTGTAAAGAACTATTTTTATTTTGTACCGAAAATACGGTCGCCGGCATCACCCAGACCGGGCACGATATAACCGTGTTCGTTGAGGTGATCGTCTACAGCACCGGCGTAGATGTCCACGTCGGGGTGATGCTTGGTGATATACTCGATGCCCTCGGGAGCAGCTACCAGAACCATCAGCTTGATGTGCTTGCAGCCCCGCTTTTTCATCTCGGCAATGGCGGCGTCAGCACTGCCGCCGGTGGCCAGCATGGGATCTACGATCAGAATGTCGCGCTCGGCCACATCCTTGGGCATTTTGCAGAAGTAGACGTGGGGTTCCAGCGTCTCCTCGTCGCGGTACATGCCGATGTGTCCCACACGGGCGGAGGGAACCATACGCAGCACGCCGTCCACCAGTCCCAGACCTGCACGGAGAATAGGCACTACAGCGAACTTTTTGCCGGCCAGCGTGGGCATCTCCGCCTTGCACAGCGGCGTTTCGATCTCCTTGGTGGTCAGGGGCAGGTCACGGGTAGCCTCGTAGGTGATCAGCATGCCGATCTCAGAGACCAGCTCCCGGAAATCCTTGACGCTGGTGTTCTTGTCGCGCATGATGGTCAGCTTGTGTGCCACCAGAGGGTGATCCATAACATGTACTTTTTCACTGAACATAGCATTTTCCTCCGTGTTTTTATATATCAAATTCAATTGATCTCCTGACCATCCAGGGTAATGGGCAGCCCCTTTTCCAGCCGTTCCCGTTCCGCCTGACTCAGACGCAGGTAGACCGGCTGCAGCTCCTGCGCCGTTACCGTGCAGCCGCTCTCGGATGCGGCCAGCCCAACGCCGCAGGCGTTTTGGTACAGACTCTCCGGCGGCGCCATTCTGCAGGTGATACCCTGCTCCAACAGATAAGTATAACACAATCTGGCACCGTCGCCAACTACTATTTTCCTGTTTTTGTCATTTTTCAATTCCAGTGCCAGTTGTTCCAATGCCACGGCACGATCCTCGCAGCGGCGCGCCAGCACACCGTCGCGGCAATCAAACACGGCGTTGTAGATCTGCTGGCGGCGTGCGTCCATGGCGCAGATCACGGTGCCCTCAAAGGCGCGGACGTTTTCAGCCATGGCTGCCAGCGTGGAGACACCGCAGCAGGGCAGTTCCAGTGCCCAGGCCAGCCCTTTGGCGGCGGATACGCCGATGCGCAGACCGGTAAAGCTGCCCGGCCCCGCCGCCACAGCTATCAGCTCCAGATCCTGTGCCGTCAGTCCTGCATTTTGCAGCATGGCGTCCACCAGCGGCATCAGCGTTACGCTGTGGGTCAGCCCGATATTCTGATAGGCGCTGGCCAGTACAGTCTGTCCCTCTACGACGGCGGCGGACACCGATTTGGCAGAGGTCTCCAGAGCCAGTATTTTCATGTGATGCCGCCTCCTGTCACGGTAATGATGCGCTCGTCCTCTCCATCGCCCCGGGCAATATTGACGGTCACAGTGTCTGCCGGCAGTGCGTCGGCCACGTTTTCGCTCCATTCCACCACGCACACGCCGCCGCGCTCCAGATAGTCCTCCCAGCCGATGTCAAAGAGGGCGTCGCTGTTGTCCAGCCGGTACATATCGAAGTGAAACAGCGGTGTTTTTCCCAGATACTCATTGACAATGGTGAAGGTGGGGGAGGTAACGCGCCCGGTATAACCCAGTCCTTTGGCGATGCCTCTGGTCAGGGCGGTTTTGCCCATACCCAGCCCGCCGCGGCAGGCGATGACCACCGGCGGCCGCAGCTGCTGAGCCAGACGGCGGCCGAAGGCCTCCGTATCGGACACGCTGTGGGAAATGTACTGCATGGGTATACGTCCTTTCGGAACAGCGCCCGGTATCGAATGCCGCGCACTGATATAACTGATTTATTCTAACACAGAAAATTCAAAAAGAAAAGGGGGGAGGAGAGGTTTACACAGAAAAGTTCTTGTGGTAAAATACCATAGATATGCAGTGAGTCGCCGGGCTGGATCGGCGGATACAGGAGTCTTTGTCCGGCGGATGCGGTCCGGGCTTCCACCACGGAGGAACCATTCATGCAGCGTGTGCGGGAATTGATACGGGATATTTTGCGGCAGACAGATCTGGTGCTGCTGGCACTTTGCTGTACAGCCGGTGCCTACGGTATCCTGATGATCTACTCTGCTACCCGCTATATGAATGATCTGCACCTGGTACTGGTGCAGACGATGGCCGCGCTGTTGGGCATCGTGCTGTTCTTTCTGGTCTCCATGGTAGATCTCAATGAGCTGATGCGGAAAAAGGGCTGGCTGTGGCTGTTCCTGATCGGTGTAATCTTTATTTTGCTGTTGAAAACGCCCCTGGGGCGAGCGGACAACACCGGCAACAGAGCTTGGCTGCGTTTTCCGTTTCTGCCTTTTATGGTGCAGCCCTCGGAGATTGTGAAGCTGACGCTCATTCTGGTGCTGGCCTGGCAGTTGGTCTGGCTGGAGGAAAACCGTACCCTGAAAAAGGTGCCGGATGTGATGTTCCTCGGCGCCCATCTGATGGTGCTCTTTGGTTTGTACTATGTGATCTCCTCCGATATGGGCAGCGGACTGGTCTTTATCTTTATTTTCGTCTGTATGTGCTTTGTGGCCGGCGTGGCAAAGCGCTGGTTCATCGCAGGCGGGCTTACTGCCGCCGCCGCGTTCTATATCCTCTGGGAGAAGGACGTGATCAAGGACTACATGAAGGATCGCTTCATCGTTGTGTTTGATCACAGCTATCAGCCGTTGAACGTGGGCTGGCACCAGACCCGCAGCCTCATGACCCTTGGTTCCGGCAAGCTGACCGGTATGGGGCTGTTCCACGGACTGCAGACCCAGAGCGCGGAGAGCTCCAGTTTGCCCAACCGGCATACCGATTTTATCTTCGCCGTCATTGGCGAGGAGTTGGGGATGGTAGGGTGTCTGCTGGCGCTGGCGCTGCTGGCGGCCATTATGCTGCGGTGTATCTATGTGGCGCGCAACGCCCAGAATAAGCTGGACGGCTATGTGTGCGTGGGCGTGGTGGGGATGCTGCTGTTTCAGGTGCTGGCCAATGTGGGTATGTGCCTGTTTGTTATGCCGGTGATCGGCCTGACACTGCCATTTTTCAGCTATGGCGGCTCCTCTACCGTGGTGCTGTTTACCGCCATGGGATTGGTCTCCGGCGCTCACAGCCGTTCCCGCCCTGACTGGCTGCGGAAATAAGTGACGAGCGGAGGAAGCGCCCCACGGCTGGAAAGCCGCGGGGTGCCTTTTACAAAAAAGAGAAAAAATGTCTTGCATTTCCCCAAATGCTGTGCTATACTCCCTCTATCAACTTGATAGCGCCCAATGAACCTTTCAGAATCCGACAGAGACTGATGGGGGAGGGGACTCTGGAGAATCCCATTAGGTTGGGTGCCGAAGGTGTAAGGCGCAGGTGCGCTGAATCTCTCAGGCAAAAGGACAGAGCTTACACGATTCGATCGTGTGACTTGTTTCTCCGGAGTCGCTGCCATGCAGCGGCTCTTTTGTTATTTCGTAAAGGAGAGAAGAAGTATGCAAGCCATTGAAGCAACATTGTTCCCCATTGTATCCAAGATCAACGAGTATCTCAGCAACTACATCCTAGTGTTCCTGCTGGTGGGTGTGGGTCTGTGGTACAGTATTAAGACACGTTTTGTACAGGTACGGTGCTTCGGCGAGGGTATGCGCAGGGTTTTCGGTAACCTGACCCTCAAAGGCGGCCGGCAGGATTCCGGTATGAGCTCCTTCCAGGCGCTGGCCACCGCCATTGCCGCTCAGGTGGGTACCGGCAATATCGTGGGTGCCTCCGGTGCGATCCTCACCGGAGGTCCCGGTGCCATCTTCTGGATGTGGGTCATTGCCTTTTTCGGCATGGCGACCATCTATGCCGAGGCCACGCTGGCACTGAAGACCCGTGTGGTCGCAGATGACGGCACTATCCACGGCGGCCCCGTCTATTATATCACCACAGCATTCAAGGGCGGTTTCGGTAAGTTCCTGGCCTGCTTCTTTGCTGTCGCCATTGTGCTGGCACTGGGCTTTATGGGATGCATGGTGCAGTCCAACTCCATCGGCTCTACCATGCAGACGGCCTTCGGCGTCCCCGCATGGGTCATGGGAGTTGTGCTGGTGATCATCTGTGCGGTGATCTTCCTGGGCGGCGTGCAGCGTCTGGCTGCCGTTACCGAAAAGCTCGTTCCCATCATGGCGGGTATCTTCCTGCTGGGCGGTCTGGTGGTGCTGGCAGCGCGGATCAGCTATATTCCGGCCACCTTTGCCATGATTTTCAAATATGCTTTCCAGCCCCAGGCCATCATCGGCGGCGGCTTCGGCTATGCTATCAAGACGGCTGTCAGCCAGGGTGCCAAGCGCGGCCTGTTCTCCAATGAGGCCGGTATGGGCTCCACACCCCATGCCCACGCGCAGGCCAACGTGGCCAAGCCCCACGATCAAGGTGTGGTGGCCATGATCGGTGTGTTCATCGATACCTTCGTGGTGCTGACCCTCAACGCGCTGGTAATCATCTCCACGCTGTATACGGCGGATGGCCCTCTGGCAGACTGCGGTGCCGCAGCGGCCAGTACGGTGCTCAACAAGACCAATCTGGCGCAGACGGCTTTCGGTATGGTATTCGGCGAGAAATTGGGCGCTATGTTCGTGGCGGTGTGCCTGTTCTTCTTCGCCTTCTCCACGGTGCTGAGCTGGAACCTGTTCGGTAAGATCAATGCCAACTACCTGTTCGGCAAGAAGAATCCCCATCGCTGCACGGTGGTGTACAGCATCATCGCACTGGTGTTCGTGTTTGTGGGAACGCTGGCCAGCAACGATCTGGTGTGGGAGCTGACGGATATGTTCAACAACCTGATGGTGCTGCCCAACGCACTGGCGCTCTTTGCACTGACCGGTATGGTGGTGAAGATGTGCCGCGAGGGCACACCGGCGGCGAAACAGTAAAGAAATATAG
>CAKTMQ010000061.1 GCA_934573945.1 uncultured Oscillospiraceae bacterium
CTCCACTCCATCATCTCCCCGGGTACGCCGGGGCGCATCCTCTCCGCCGGTCTGATCCTGCCGCTGAACGTGGCGGTGGGCTTCGTGGTGTGCTGCACCATGTACAGCTTCTATATGTACTTCAGAAGGGGGGAACTGTAAATGGACAAGATGTTCGCCAATCTTCTGGAGAATTATGAGGCCTGTGTGGCCGTGATCCTGTTCGTCATCGGCGTGTGTATGCTGCTGTTTGACAAGAACCTGCTGAAAAAGGTCATCGGTCTGGACATCATGGACACCGGCACCTTCCTGCTGCTGGCCGACCGCGGCTACATCACAGGCCGGGTGGTGCCCATCGTCACCGACGGCGTGACCGATATGTCCCACTACATCAATCCCATCCCCGCCGGTCTGGTGCTGACGGGCATCGTGGTGTCGGTCAGCGTGTCGGCGCTGATGCTGAGCCTGACGGTGCGCATTTACAAGAAATACCACACACTGGATATGGACGCGCTGTACGTGATGATGTCCACCCGACGGAAGGGAGGCCGCATATGAGCTTCGTGCAGAACTTTCCCTTCTTCTCCATCATCCTGTGCCTGCTGTGCGCCGTGGTCACCTTCGTGGCCGGCGACAAATGGGGACGGCGGCTGACCATCGGCCTGCTGTCCGTCTCCATTGTGCTGCAGTCCTGCGTGCTGTGGTTCTGCGCCAGCAACAACGTCAGCTACGCCTACATGATGGGTCACTTCCCCGCACCCTGGGGCAATGAGATCGCCGCCGGGATCATTGAGCCGCTGATGGGGCTGCTGTTCTCGGTGGTACTGCTGCTGAGCGTGCTGGGCGGCATGGAGCGCATTCTGCGGGATGTGCGGCCGGAGCGGCGCCATCTCTACTGGAGCATGGTGGATCTGACGCTGGTGTCCCTGCTGGCCCTGTCCTACACCAACGATATCTTCACCGGCTATGTGTTCATCGAGATCTGCACCATCGCCTCCTGCGCGCTGCTGTCGGCCCGGGACAATGGCCGCTCCCTCATCGCGTCGGCCCGGTACATGGTGTTCGCGCTGGTGGGCTCCGGTCTGTTCCTGATCGGCGTGATCTACACCTACTCCATCACCGGCCATCTGCTGTTCCCCCAGCTCCACGAGACCATCGCCGCGCTGTGGGCTGACGGCACCTACCGCTTCTCCATGACGGTGGCCATCGGCCTCATGACGGCGGGTCTTGCCATCAAGTCCGGCCTGTTCCCCTTCCACTTCTGGATGCCGGATACCTACGGACGGGCCACCCCCGCATCCTCCGGTATTCTGTCCGGCGTGGTGTCCAAGGCGTACATCCTGCTGCTGATCAAGATCATCTACCGGGCCGTGGGCATCGAGGTGTTTGCCGCCAGCGGCATCCAGTCGGTGCTGCTGCTCTTCGGCATCGCCGGTATGATCGTAGGCTCCGTGTCCGCCATCCGCTCCAAGCGGCTGACCACCATGGTGGCCTATTCCTCCGCCGCCCAGATCGGCTACATCTACATGGGCCTGGGCATGGGTACCCAGGCGGCGCTGCTGGCGGCGTTCCTGCACATCTTCTCCCACGCGCTGACCAAGCCCATGCTGTTCCTGTCGGTGTCCGGCCTGCGGGATGTCTCCGGCGGCCATAAGGACTTCCAGAGTCTGCAGGGCGCAGGCCACCGCAACGTGACGGCGGGCGTGCTGTTCACCGCGGGCGCTCTCAGCATGGTGGGCGTGCCGCTGTTCATCGGCTTTATCCCCAAGCTGCAGTTCGCCCAGGCGGCCTTCTCCATGACGTGGCAGAAGTGGCCTGTGCTGCTGGCGCTGGCCATCTCCACGCTGCTGAACGTGCTGTACTTCCTGTACACCGCCATGGTGCTGTGGCTGCCCCAGAGGGACGGCTCCGCCTACACCGTGCAGAAGCAGGCGTGGTACAAGGCCATCCCCGCCGTTGTGCTGCTGGCCATCGGCCTTGTCATCGGTATCCATTCCGCGCCGCTGACGGCGCTGTTGCAGCAGGGCTTCGCCCTGTTCTGCCAGTATTAAGGAAAGGAGTGGAATGTATCATATGCTGTATCTGATCCTTCTGCTGCCCTTCCTGCTGGGGATCGCCTGCGCCTTCTGCAAGGAGGAGAACGCACGGCGGCTGACCCCGGTGCTGGCGGCGGCCCAGACCGTGCTGACGGCGCTGGTGATCTACGCCGCCGTGTCCGGCCGCGACTGGGCCACCCAGGTGGTGTATCTCAGCGATTCGCTGACCTTCTCGCTGAAGATGGACGGCGTGGCGGCGGTGTTCGCCGTGGTGACGGCGGTCTGCTGGCTGCTGACCATCCCCTATGCCGCCGTGTATATGCCCCACAGCGGCGCCGAGCCCCGGTTCTATGTGTTCCTGTTCACCACCGAGGCGGTGCTGCTGGGCACCGCGCTGGCGGCGGACATGGTGACCCTGTACCTGTTCTATGAGCTGACGACGCTGTGCAGCGCGCCGCTGGTGCTGCACGAGCTGAAGAAAAAGGCCATCATCGGCGCGTACAAGTACCTGTTCTACTCGGTGGGCGGCGCGTTCGTGGCGCTGTTCGGCGTTGTGGTGCTGTACTTCCACTGTGAGAGCCTGTCCTTTACGGCGGGCGGCACCATGACCGAGGCCACGCCCCTGACGCTGGCGGCGGTGTTCTGCATGATCCTGGGCTTCGGCGCCAAGGCGGGTCTGTTCCCCCTGCACAACTGGCTGCCCAGCGCCCATCCGGCGGCTCCGGCCCCGGCTTCGGCGCTTCTCAGCGGCCTGATCGCCAAGGCGGGCGTCATCGCCGTGCTGCGCACCATCTTCTTCACCGCCGGGGCCGGTCTCCTGCGGGGAACCTGGGTGCAGACGGTGTGCCTGATCCTGGTGCTGATCTCCATTTTCATGGGTTCCTTCATGGGGTGCCTGGAAAAGGAGCTGAAAAAGCGGCTGGCCTATTCCAGTATCTCCCAGATCTCCTATGTGCTGCTGGGCCTGTTTATCCTGTCTCCCGACGGATTTACCGGCTCCATGCTGCAGCTCTTCTTCCACGCGGCGGCCAAGATCGCCATCTTCCAGTGCGCCGGTGCCATCATCCTGCTGGCCCACAAGACCCGCGTGGACGAGCTGCGGGGCCTTGGCCGCCGGATGCCGGTGACCTTCATCTGCTTCGCGCTGGTATCCCTGTCGCTGGTGGGCATCCCCCCCTTCGGCGGCTTCCACAGCAAGTGGTATCTGGCCACGGCGGCGCTGGACGCGCTGCCCGGCGCGCTGGCCTATGTGGTACCCGCCACGCTGATCCTCTCAGCGCTGTTTACCGCCGGGTATCTGTTCCCGCCGGTGATCGCCGCCTTTTTCCCCGGTCACGACACCGCCGGACTGGAGCTGACCCCCATCCGGGAGCCGCTGGGCATTACCTTGCCGCTGATGATCTTTGCCGCGGTGTGCGGTCTGATGGGTCTGTTCCCCAACGGCGTACTCTCGGCGATGCAGTCCATCGCCGGAGCACTGATGTAAGGGAGGTGCTGACATGAACGGAATCTTACTGTGCCTGCCGGTGTTCCTGCCCGTTGCGGCGGGGCTGGCGGCCTACTTCCTCCCCTTCCGCACCGACCGGGCCCGGCACGCTTTGTACGCCGTCATCATCGGCGCCACCACGGTGCTGGCATGGCTGGCCATTCTGCTGTGCGACGGCTCCGGCTTCACCTTCCTGCGCTTTACCGACACACTGCACTTCACCCTGCGGATGGACGGCGCGGCCAAGCTGTTCGCGGGACTGTCCGCCACGCTGTGGCCGTTTACCATGGTGTACGCCTGGGATTATATGAAGCATGAGGGGCACAAGCCCATGTTCTGGGCGTTCTTCACCGCCTCCTTCGGCGTAACGCTGGGCATCGCCTTTGCCGCCAACATGATGACCATGTATCTCTTCTACGAGCTGCTGACGCTGGCCACCATTCCGCTGGTGATGCACGCCATGACCAAGCAGGCCATCCACGCAGGCGTGAAATACGCCGCCTACTCCATTGCCGGCGCGGCGCTGGCCTTCATCGGCATGGTATTCCTGATCGTCAACGACGCCCAGGAGTTCGTCCCCGGCGGCCATCTGGCACACTACCTGCTCTACAACACTCCCGACCGCATGAATCTGCTGCTGGCGGTATTCGTGCTGTCCTTCGTGGGCTGCGGCGTCAAGGCCGCCATCTGGCCCATGCACAGCTGGCTCATCAGCGCCGCTGTGGCGCCCACGCCGGTAACGGCGCTGCTCCACGCGGTAGCTGTGGTCAAGGCGGGCGCCTTTGCCTGCATCCGTCTGACCTACTACGCCTTCGGCACCGACGTGCTGCAGGGCACCTGGGGACAGTACACGGTGATGGCGCTGGCCATGATCACATTGGTGTTCGGCTCCGCCATGGCACTGAAGCAGCGTCATTTCAAGCGGCGGCTGGCCTACTCCACCGTGTCCAACCTGAGCTACATCCTGTTTGCCACCGCCATTATGACCTCTGCAGGTCTTGTGGCCGCTTTCCTGCACCTGATCGTCCACTCCGTGGTGAAGATCATGGCCTTCTTCTGCGCCGGCAGTGTGCTGCACTACGCCCATCGGGAGTATGTCAGTGAGCTGGAGGGATTGGGACGCCGGATGCCGCTGACCTTCGCCTGCTTTACCGCAGCCGCCTGTGCTCTGACCGGTATTCCGCCCTTTAACGGCTTCGTCAGCAAGTGGTACATCGGTCTGGCCGCCATGGGCGAGGGCAGTACAGCCTCCTGTCTGGGCTTTATCGCCATCCTTATCTCCGCGCTGCTGACGGCCATCTATATGTTCCAGGTGGTGGTCAAGGCCTGGTTCCCCACCGAGGGGACAGTCCTGCCCACACCCGAGAGCGCCCATGAGGCCGGCGGCTGCATGACGGTGCCCATGCTGATCCTGGCGGCACTGTGCCTGCTGATGGGTCTGTTCCCCGATGTCCTGCTGAATGTGATCGGAAAGGCGGTGATCCTACCGTGACCACAATTGCTCTGCTGCTGGTGGTTCTGCTGCCAGTCCTGTCCGCATTGGTCATTGCCCTGCTGCCGGATCGCCATGACGGCGGCAAACGGTTGGGCATTCTGTCCATTGTCTTTACCCTGCTGACGCTGCTGGCTATGGTCTGGACGGCTCTGGCCGGCGACGGCACCACCATCACCGTACCGGTGATGCGTCTGAGCTTTGCCGCAGGTGGCTTTCAGAAGGTCTACGGTCTGGTGGTCTGCTTCATGTGGTTCGTCTCGGCGCTGCTCAGCCCCCAGTACTTCCACGGGCATCACCATCTGAAGCGGTACTATTTCTTCTTCCTGATCTGCCAGGGCTTTACTGCCGGTGTATTCCTCTCCGCCGATCTGTACACTACTTTCCTGTTCTTCGAGCTGATGTCCCTCAGCTCCTATGTCTGGGTGGTACAGGAGGAGACGGAGAAGGCCATGGACGCCGGAAAGACCTACCTGACCATTGCGGTGCTGGGCGGTCTGGTGACGCTGATGGGTCTTTTCATGCTCTACCATATCACCGGCACACTGGTGATCGCAGATCTGCATCAGGCCTGCGCCGCCGCGGCTCCCAGTCAGCTGTGGCCGGCGGCGCTGTGCATCCTGTTCGGCTTTGCCGCCAAGGCCGGTCTTTTCTCCCTGCATATCTGGCTGCCCAAGGCGCACCCGGTGGCACCGGCTCCTGCCTCCGCGCTGCTCAGCGGCGTGCTGACCAAGGCAGGTATCTTCGGCGTACTGCTGCTGACCGGCCAGATCCTCACCGGCGACCACACGTGGGGGATGCTGCTGTTGGTGCTGGGCGCCATCACTATGGTGCTGGGCGCCGTGATGGCGGTGTTCTCCAACAATCTCAAATATATTCTGGCCTGCTCCTCCCTGTCCCAGATCGGCTTTATCACCGTAGGAGCCTCCATGATCTGCCTGCTGGGCGAGCACAACGCGCTGGCCGCCAACGGCACCGTGCTGTACATGATGAACCACTCACTGGTGAAGCTGGCACTGTTCCTGTTTGCCGGCGTGGTGTACTACAACACCCATGCGCTGGATCTCAACCAGATCAAGGGCTTCGGCCGGGGCAAGCCCCTACTGCACGTGCTGTTCCTGTGCGGCGCCTGCTCACTGGCCGGTATTCCCGGTTTTCTGGGCTATCTGAGCAAGACACTGGTACATGAGGCGCTGGTGGAGTACGCCCACATGAGCGGCATGACCTTCATCACCGCCGTGGAGTGGCTGTTCCTGTTCTCCGGCGGTCTGACGGCAGCCTACCTCACCAAGATCTACGTGGCCATCTTCTGGCAGAACGGCGTCGGAACCGACCGCCATTGGGGCAAGCCCCTGTCGGTGACCGCCCTGTGTCTGGCGGCTGTCACGCTGCCGATGCTGGGGCTGACGCCCCACGCCGTGGCCGAGAAGATCAGTGCTCTGACGCTGGACTTTACCGGCGGACACCCCTTCGACCACGCCATCCACTACTTCGCCTGGACGAACCTCAAGGGCGTGGTGATCTCACTGGCCATCGGCATGGCGGTGTATTTCCTCTTCATCCGCACGGTACTCATGACCCGGGATGGGCAGTATCTGGAACGCTGGCCCCAGTGGCTCAGCATGGAGGAAAAACTGTACAAGCCCTTCTTCCGTGTGCTGCTGGCGGTGGTAGGCGTGGTGTGCCGTGTTCTGTGCGACGCCTTCGATGTGGTCGTGCTGCTGGTGCAGCGCACGCTGCTGCGTCCCAGCCGGGAAAAGCAGGTGCGCTCCTACTCCCCGTTGGTGCAGGCCATCGCCCGCCAGAACGGTGATGACCCCCAGGCCGCCGCCGACCGGCTGGCCACCGACCGGGATATGCTCAGCCGCATGACCGGCAGCCTCTCCTTCGGCCTGCTGATGACCAGTCTCGGCCTGTGCGTGATTTTAACCGTTGTGATCGTCCATGTCTTCTAAACGGTATATGAATCAAAAGAGCGTTTCCTGTTGACAGGAAACGCTCTTTTTCCGTTAATTGTTCCTATTTTCACAAGAACTGTTATTTTTCGACATTTTGTTTCCTACAAATCGGTTGCAAAACCAAAATTCGCCTGTTACAATATCCCCACTGATTTTTTCTTGTTAAGAAAAGTTTATTTCTTAACAAGCACTTTTTCTGGAGGTATTATACATGAAAGTTCTTGTGATCAACTGTGGCAGCAGCTCCTTAAAGTATCAGCTGATCGACACCAACTCGGAGGAAGTGCTGGCTTCCGGCCTTTGCGAGCGGATCGGCATCGATGGCCGCATGAAGCACACGCCTGCCGGCGGTACAGCGGTGGTCATGCAGGATCCCCTGCCGGATCACGGCGCGGCCATTCAGGCGGTGCTCGCCGCACTGACCGACCCGAACTACGGCGTGATCGGTTCACTGGAAGAGATCGACGCCGTGGGGCACCGGCTGGTACACGGCGGCGAGCGCTTCTCCTCCTCCGTGATCATTGACGACGAGGTCATCGCGGCGGTGGAGGCCTGCAGCGATCTGGCGCCGCTCCATAACCCGGCCAACCTGATCGGCGTCCGCGCCTGCCGGGAGATCATGCCCGGTGTGCCTATGGTGGGCGTTTTTGACACCGCTTTTCATCAGACCATGCCGCCCAAGGCCTACCTCTACGGCATCCCCCACCAGTACTATCAGGAACACCGGGTGCGGCGCTACGGCTTCCACGGCACCTCCCACAGCTACGTATCCCAGCGGGCACAGCAGCTGGCGCAGCTGGATCCGGAGAACTCCCGCGTTATCGTCTGCCATCTGGGCAACGGCGCCAGCGTCACCGCCGTGAAGAACGGCAAGTCCGTGGATACCTCCATGGGACTGACGCCGCTGGAGGGTCTGATCATGGGCACCCGCAGCGGCGACCTGGATCCTGGCATCATCGAATACATCGCCAACAAGGAGCACATGACGCTGGAGCAGGTGATCCATGTGCTGAACAAAGAGTCCGGCGTACTGGGACTGTCCGGCGTCTCCAGCGACTTCCGTGATCTGGCGGACGCCAGCGCCAATGGCAACGAACAGGCCGCCGTGGCCGTGGAGGCCTTCTGCTACCGGGTGGCGAAAAATATCGGCGCCTACACCGCCGCCATGAACGGCGTTGACGCCATTGTGTTTACCGCCGGTATCGGCGAGAACGCCGCTCCCGTCCGCAGCAGTATCTGCGAATATCTGGGCTTCCTGGGCGTCACCATTGACGAAGCACAGAACGCCCTGCGCGGGCAGGAGGTGCGGATCTCCACGCCGGATTCCAAGGTGTCGGTGTTCGTGATCCCCACCAACGAGGAGCTGGCCATTGCCCGGGAGACCGCAGAGCTGCTGGGCGCGTGAGTATTTGCAGCAAAACAAGAGAGAGCCATACGGCTACATCCTCATAGGTACACAATGTGGCCCACGGACAACCGATGCGAAAATAGCGGCATGCAAGTGCATGCCGCTATCATTTTAATGGCCAGTTATGCTTGACCAACCATTACTCCCCCACATCTTCGGCGTCAATGAATACTGTCGCAGCTTGAATCGGAACAGGCAGATGGCTGGATTTGGCGGCCTGCATCACAGCGCTTGTCAAATCGGTGCAGCAAGGCTTGTCCGTCTTTACCACGGTTATGCTCTTTACGTCGTTATGCAGCAGTATTTCGCTGAGCTTTGTCATGATGTCAAAATCAGATTCCGTGCAGCACGTCAGTACAACCTTTCCACAGGCATAAGCTCTGTGAAAATTAGGGTAGGCAAAGGCGCTGCAATCTGCCGCGATTAGCAGATGCGCCCGATGGTAATAGGGTGATACGATCGGCGCTTTCCAAAGCTTGATGGGCCACTGTTTCAGCTCGCTGCCCTGGCCCTCAAATTCTGTTGGATCAAAGTCGTTGAAATTCTTCCACGGGTCAAAATCCTTCGTGATCACAGTGGCTC
>CAKTMQ010000062.1 GCA_934573945.1 uncultured Oscillospiraceae bacterium
TGTAGCCATCGTCCGCCATGAACACAGGGTTTTGAAAGCCGTTGTCAGCGGCGTACTTCTCCAGATAGCTGCGCTGGGATGAGATTTGTCAAGGATACTTTAACCCTAAAAGAATTTACTTCTTTTAATAGAGATGCTATAATTATATAGGGTGAGATTATGAATATACAAGAGCTTATCCGTACAGCAAGCTGGCTTACAACGGAAAAAATTATGCTGCGCCCGTTGGTGCAGTTGGATAGCGTTCCTACATTAGAGGAACAGCGGGTGCTTGCTGAATTGGAAACCGGCATTTTTACTGATGCTGCGGCGATTGCTATTGCCTGTGGCTATGTTGATCCGCGCACGGTATTTCTTTCTGCGGCTGCATCGGAAGATGATCTTCGTGCCGCGCATGGGCGCTGCCGCTATCTGGCGGAGACCCCGGAGGAGATCCGAACACTCGACGCGCTGGTCGGATCGTATCTGCCGGAGGGCTATTTGGAGGATATTGCGATCCGCGTCGATCCGACCGGCCATGGAGCATTTACGCCGGATAATATCCAGACGTTTGCGCGGCTCATCCGCCGAACGGACAATTTGGCAGTGCGGGCGCTGTTCCTGCCTTTTGATTTGAACGGCGACCTGTCCCGGCAGGCCAAGGACGCTTTCAGCCTTGTGAAAAAAATACGCTCCGATCTGCCTTGCATGCTTCATGCTTTCTGTTTTGAAGGCCTGATGAAACCATTGATGCAAGGGGACACAGAGTTGCTCCATACACTCAAAATGCTTGCATCGCTAAACGACACTTCTCTATACGCTTCTTTTTTTATCTCATGAAAACGAGCAGGGTAAAATACCCTGCTCGTTTTGAACGATTTGATAGATCACTTTCGATAAGGCGTGTTGATCAGCGGCAAGCTTTGCCGAAATTGTCCGTCCAGACGATAATAGGCGTGGGCACAGGCAGGCGCTGTGGGAATCATGCACAATTCGCCGCAGCCCTTCGCTCCCAGCGAAAACGGCAGTTTATCTTTTTCATCCGGCTGACAAAGAATGACTTCCAGCTCGGGTGCTTCTGTTGCCCGCATGAAGCCGATCGTACCGAACTTACTCTTGGGGTAGCCGTCCACACACTCGAATTTCTCTGTGACACCGTAGCCGATGCCCATGACCATGCCGCCTTCAATCTGCCCCTCTACAGATTGAACATTGACCGGCGTACCGACATCAAAGGCGGAAACTGCCTTTTCGATGCGGCCCTGTTCATTCAGAATAATGACCTGTGCGCCGTAGGAATAGGAAACATGGCTGATGGGGTTCTCTTTGATGGCACCCAGCGGGTCTGTTTTCGCAGAGTATTCGCCGAAGAACTCCTGTCCTTCCAAATCGGCAATGGTCTTTCCTCCTGAGAGTGCCATCTTTAGCTTTTCACCTACACGGCGGGCCGCCTCACCAGTCATAACGGTCTGTCTGGAAGCGGTTGAAGTACCGGAGTCTGGCGTACGGGCGGTATCCGCTGCCTCAAAGACAAACAATGCAGGATCCAGTTCCGTCACATGGCAAATCTCAGTCAGCACCATCTGACCGATGCCCTGTCCCATGCAGGAGGCGGATGTCCGGATGTGAATTTTTCCCTGCTCCACACTCAGCAGCACGCGACCGATGTCCTTCTTTCCCATACCTGTTCCGGAGTTCTTGAAGCCGCAAGCAATACCCGCATAAGGATGCGCATAATAGATGTCTTTCACCGCATCCAGACACGCTACCATGTTCGTATTCGGGTCCGCGGTCTGACCATTTGGCAGAATATCACCGGGCTTGATCGCATTGCGGCGGCGGAATTCCCATGGATCAATTCCTACCATCTCAGCCAGAAGATTGATGTTCATCTCAGTAGCAAAACAGCTTTGGGTTACATCGAACCCCCGAAATGCACCGGAAACCACATTGTTTGTATAGACGGACATCCCAAAAATGTCGATATTCTGGTAGTTGTACGGGCCAGCGGCGTGGGTGCAGGCACGATGCAGAACCGGGCCGCCCAGGGAGGCATATGCGCCGGTATCAGCAATAATGATGCCCTTCATCCCAGTAAGAATCCCGTTTTCGTCACATGCTGTAGTAAACTCCATCTCCATCGGGTGACGCTTGACATGATAATCCAAGGATTCCTGTCGGCTGTATTTTACCTTGACAGTTTTTTTTGTAACCCATGACATCAATGCGGCATATTGCTGGACAGACATATCCTCTTTGCCGCCGAAACCGCCGCCAACCAGCGGAGCACGACAATGAACTTTCTCTTTTGGAAGCTGGAGCATCTGCGCACATTCACGTTGTACGTCGTAGACGGACTGACTGGTGGTATAAATCAGCAGGCCATCCTCACCCTCCGGCATAGCAACACAGCACTCCGGCTCCATAAAACCGTGCTCCTGCCAACCTGTTTTATACTTTCGTGTTACCACATATTTCGAATTTTTGATGGCTTCATCTGCATTTCCACGCACAAGATTTGCACGGCTCATAACATTGCCGTCAGGATGAATCAGTGGCGCGTCGCCGCGCAGCACATCAAAGGGATTCGTAACCGCAGGCAGTTCTGTGTAGTCCACTTCCACCAGTGCCGCGATTTCGTTCAGCTTTTCCTTTTTATCGGTAGCGATCACAGCCAGCACGTTTCCAACGTAGCGGGTAATGTCACCCTCTCCCATCATCACGTCCCAGTCCTGCTTGATGTGGCCAATCTTGTTGCAGGGGACATCCGCCTTTGTCAGGACTTTTACGCAGTCAGGATGTGCAGCGGCACGGGTGACATCAATACGATCGATGTGGGCGCGGGGGTAACGGGAATAGACGCAGCGCGCATAGAGCATTCCATCCACAATGATGTCATCTGCAAAAATACCAGTGCCGTTGACCTTCTCCGCTGCGTCGATACGCTTGGCGTGCTCGTCCATGTGCAAAGTCTTTGGAGCAGGCGGAACCTGCTTTTTCTCACGGAAGAACTCCGCAGCCATGAGGATAGCATCCTCAATTTTCTTATAGCCAGTGCAGCGGCAGAAGTTGCCGCGAATTGCTTGCTTTACGTCCACACGCGTTGGGTTCAGATTCATATCCAACAAGCTTTTCGCAGAAATAATCATACCAGGGATGCAGAAGCCGCATTGCACAGCACCCGCCTCAGCAAAGCAGTGTTCGTAGATTTTCATCTCATCAGCAGGAATTCCTTCGACCGTGAGAATGTTTTTTCCTACCAGCTTACTCAGAGATACAACACAAGCTTTTGTTTTTTTGCCATCTACCAGCACGGTGCAAGTACCGCAAGCTCCCTCGCTGCAGCCATCTTTGGCTGCGGTCAAACGCAGATCGTCTCGCAAAAAAGGCAGCAGCTTTTTATCCTGCTCAGCGGTATACTCCTTGCCGTTGATCAAAAGTTTATACATAAATCAGTACTCCTTTTTGCTTTTAGAAGCGGGCGCTCCTGAAAAGAAGCGCCCGCTTAGATTTCAGATGCCTTTTTCTGCCAGAAAATCACCGAGCAGATTCATGCAGACGGTCTTGCGGTATTCCGCGCTGACACGGCCACGAGTCAGCACCAGCTTTTCACCGTAAGCCTTCAGCAGCTCCGGTTTGATCGCCTTGGCTTCCTCCACGGTCTTGCCCACCAGCATGGCCTCCACATCACGGAAGCGAAGCACCGTGTCGGCTACAGCGCCGAAACCGGCGGAGAAGCGGGTGATGACACCGTTTTCCACGCTCAGGATGCCCGCAAAGGAGACGCGGGAGATGGCCAGCGCGTTGCGGCCACCGACCTTTTTGTAGTAATAATCATCGATACCGGCCTTCGGAAGCAGGATCTCCGCAATAATCTCATCGCTTGCAAGATCGAGCTTCTTGCGGCCCAGGTAGAACTTCTCCACATCCACAATGCGTTCGCCCTTGGCGGACAGCAGCTTCAGCTTCGCACCGGTGACAAACTCGATAAGCACGGAGTCCGCTTTGGCGGAGCCGTTGCCCAGATTGCCGCCGAACGTCCCCGCGTTGCGAATGGCGGGCGCGGCGATGCGGGAGATGGCCTCCTTCATGAACTGAGAGACGAGGTCGCTGGCCAGCGCCTCGGTATAGGTGACTGCCGCGCCGATGCGGATATACGCTGCATCCTCGCAGATGGTTTTCAGCTCAGGCAGCTTACCCAGAAACAGATAGCTGACATTGGGACGGTTTTCCACCATCAGGTCAGTGCCGCCTGCATAGGGGACGAGATCATACTTGCCGCGAAGCTCCAATGCTTCCGCCAGCGTTTTCGGTGCGTATCCGTTTACCATAGTCCGTTGCCCTCCTTTGCCGCGTTCATGATGGCATTTACGATGGCGTTATAACCCGTGCAGCGGCAGAGATTGCCGGACATACCCACACGGACTTTCTCCTCGGTGGGGTGCGGGTTCGCGGACAGAATGCTCTCCGCCGCCAGCACCATGCCGGGGATGCAGAAGCCGCACTGCACGGCGGATACCTCCGCAAACGCCTTGTCCAGTGCCGCGAAGCGCTCCGTTTCACGGTAGCCCTCCAGCGTTACGATGGTGCTGCCCTCCACAGCGCCCATGGCCACGCAGCAGGAGTTGATGAGCCTGCCGTCCAGCAGAACGGAGCATGCGCCGCACTCGCCCTCTTTGCAGCCGCACTTGACGGAGGTGCAGCGGAACGTATCACGCAGCACATCCAGCAGACGGTCTGCCGCGCTGCCGGCATAGGAAACGGTTTTGCCGTTGAGAATGAATTGAATGTCGTTCATTACGCTTCCTCCTTTGCCAGAATTTTGATGGTATCCTCGGCGGTGAACGGTGCGTGGTGCAGACGGAAGTCGCCGCCCAGCGCCTGTTCAATAGCCTCCACATAGGCAGGCGCCGCGCCCACCAGAGGCAGCTCGCCCGCGCCCTTTGCGCCGTAAGGCCCGAACGGATACTCCTCCACATGGAGCTGGCAGTTCAGCACCGGCACATCCACGGCGGTGGGGATCAGGTAATCCGAGAAGGAGTTGTTGCGGATACGACCCTTATTGTCGTAATTCATGAACTCTGTGGAGGCATAGCCGATACCCTGCAGGAAACCGCCCTCCATCTGGCCCATGACGATGTTATAGTCCATGGGCGTACCCACATCAAAGGAGGCATACGCGCCCAGGATTTTGGTAATGCCGGTGTAGGTGTCCACCTCCACCTCGATGGCCTGTGCGCCCCATGCGTAGGTGGGATAGGCATCGCCGCGGAATTTATCCAGATAGAAGGGAATCATAAAGTCAGGCTCGACAAAACGCTCCTCCACGATCTGATCCTTGCCCTCCTCCCACTCAGTACGCAGCTTGATGGCGGCACGGCGCAGTAACTCGCCCACGGTCATCAGGGAGCGGGACGCCACGGTGGGGCCGGAATCCGGCACACGGGAGGTATCGGGATGATCATAGAATACCTTTTCCAGCGGGATGTTCAGTTCATGCGCCACGATCTTGGGGAAGGTGGTGCGCAGACCCTGACCGATCTCGCCGTTGGAGGCCAGGATCTCCACCGTGCCATCCTTATATTTGTGCAGCCGCGCCACGGCCTTGATAATGTCGCGCTCACCGGAGCCGGTAAAGCCCGCGCCGTGGAAGTGCATGGAAAAGCCGATGCCCTTGCGGTAGCGGCCTGTCTGGGGCTTGGCGTATTCCTTGTGCTTGGCACGCAGACCGCAGGCATTGTCCACCTCGTCGATCATGGCGGGCAGCGGCACCGGGAAGTGATACTTGCCGGAGGTGGAGGTCGCGTCGCCCTGCTTGACCATGTGGGCCTCCTTAAACTCCAACGTGTCCACACCCAAATCCTTGGCGATGTGATCCATCATCATCTCCACGGCAAAGAACGTCTGAGGTGCGCCAAAACCGCGGTACGCGCCGCAGGGCGTGGTGTTGGTCTTGAGAGCGCGTCCGTGGACGTGCAGATTTTCGATGTTATACACACCGTCGGCGCAGATGATGCCGCGCTGCAGCACAACGGCGGACAGGGTGGTATACGCGCCGCCGTTGAACTTCACGTCGATGTCCATAGCCGTGACCTTGCCGTCCTTGACGGCCACCTTGTAGGTGCACAGAGACGGGTGACGCTTGGAGGTGAATTCCAGATCCTCACGGCGGTCAAAGACGCAGCGGACAGGCTTTCCGCACTTCTTGGCGGCCACAGCTACCTGACAGCCCAGAATGGACGGAAATGCCTCCTTGCCGCCGAAGCCGCCGCCGGTCACGTCCTGATGCACATGGACATCGGCAGGGCCGCAGTTCAGCGCCCGCATCACCGCGCCGTGGACATAGTAGGCACACTGCATGGAGCCGTGGACGAACATCCGCCCGCCCTCCTCCGGCTCAGCCATCATGCCCTGAGTCTCCAGATAGGTCTGATCCTGATAGCCGGTCTCAAACTCCTCGGTATATACCTTGTCCGCTTCGGCAAAGGCCTTGTCGATGTCGCCCTTCTCGTATTCGTAGTTGAAGAATACCTCGTCGGCCTTCCGCAGATCCAGCATCGGCTCAAGCTCTTCGTACTCTACCTCGATACGGCTGAGGATATCCTCGCACACCGCCTCGTCAGGGCCGCAGACCATGCCGATGGGCTCGCCGATGTACTCGACAGTCTCTCTTGCATAGACGGGCGTATCGTCCATGACGATGTTTACGTTGTTGTCGCCGGGTACGTCGTTTTTGTCCACATAGAAATAGCCGTCCGGCAGCTCCGGCACTTTCACGGACAGCAGATTCGCCCGTGCGTATTTGGAGCGGAGCATTTTGCCGCAGAGAATACCGTGCTTGTCGATGTCGCAGACGTACATGGAACGTCCTTCCATCTTGGGCGCATGGTCTTTCTTCACGACAGATCTGGAAATGTTATGCAATGCAGATTCCTCCTTCATTGTGTTATCCCTGGTACCGCTGTACGCAGCGGGAATATTGCGCAAAAGTATCTAAGTCCGTCCAGCAGCCCACATCATCCACGGGGACGGTGACAACAGCATCCTCATGGAGCTTCCAGAAACCGCGAAGTCCTTCCGCACCGTCATAGCGCAGAATATCGGGAATGAATCGGCTGTCGATCAGCGGCGGGTGCTTACGGTAGCCCTCCAGCGTTGGAAAGGCGATAGCGGGGGTATTCTCCGGCATGGCACGGTATACGGCCAGAAATGTCTCCTTGGCCACAACGGGCATATCTCCCGGCAGCAGGAAAAAGGCGTCACATTCCGGCATGGCCGCAAGACCGATCTTGACGGAGGTCAGCATATCGGTGGTGGCGAAATCGTTGTTGTAGGCCAGTGTCAGCGTATCTCCCAGATACCGGCTGCGCAGGATGGCTTCCATATCCCGTCCCCGGTGTCCCAGCACCACCACGATGGGATCGATGCCACACAGCAGCAGAGAGTCAATGGAATTTTCGATCAGCGTCTTGCCCCGCAGCGGCATCAGCGGCTTGAAATCTCCCATCCGGCTGGACAGTCCGGCGGCCAGGATCAGGCCTCCGATACGGCGGCTCATGGTCTGCTCTCCCAGAATAGTGTGGCTGGGTATCCAGTGCACCATGTGGTCAGCGCCGCCAATACGGCGGGCAGGGGAAGCTGCTGATCCTGCATAGCGGCCAGGAAAGCACCGGACTGCTCCTCGGCGGGAATGTCGTACCGCGCACCATCCGAGCAGATGTGCAGCGTGCTGCTGTAGCCTTCACAAACGGCACGGGGTGTGAGCGGCTGTGCCGGGACGATCATCTCTATCAGCGCATGAAGCGCATCCGGCGTGGCGGCAGCCACAATGCATAGCAGCAGTTTTTTGTGGACGGTCTGCTCCAGCCCGAATTCCTGTGCGCTGATAAGGTCGATAAAATCCGGATGGTCATATATTTCCTGCAGCGGCAGATCGTCTGTGTTCATGGTGACCGGCACAAATACCGGTGCGGCGCAGACGGCACGAGGCGGACAGCCGTTGGAGGCAAAGGAGCTGGCGCAATAGGCCACGCCGTTTTTTTCTTGCATATGTATCGTACTCCTTTTGTCAGAATAACGCTGATTCTATTGTAAGCGCCCTCTTTCGCGTGTTCAAATACTTCCTGAAAAGTACACGCTGAAAAAGGGCGTTTTCGCTTTGTGCAGTTTTTATATAAGGCCTGTTTCGCGGAACAGTGCGTCAAAGCGCTGCTGCGCGAAATCGCGCACCTCGTTCTCATATTGCTGAAAGGCATACATGAGCTGCCAGCCTTTTTCCGTCAGGCAAGTCTTGCCGCCGTTTTTGCCGCCATGCTGCCGCGAGACCACCGCATAGCCCGACTCATGCTCCAGCTTGTTCATCATGTCCCATGCCTTCTGATAAGAAAGGCCCATGTGTATGGCTGCCGCCCGGAATCCAATGGCAGCTTACTCTCCATGAACTATGGAAAACTTACCGCAGGAACAACGAAAACAGCGATTGATACAGCAAAACCGTCTGAAAAGGGAGAAATCATTACTTACCTTTCCCGAATGGGAGATGTTCTTCATAATGTTTAGGAAGGGGGCGAACTCGCCTGAGTTCTGGTCGTCGCTGTCCACGCTGTTGGCGATGGCCACAAAGTGGACACCGTGCTGCCGGAAGAACACCTCCGTGTAAAAGCCGGTTTGCAGATAGTCACGCCCCGCCCGGCTCATATCCTTGACAATCACATGGGCGACTTTGCCTGCCTCAATGTCTGCAATGAGCTGCTTCCATGCCGGGCGCTCGAAATTGCCGCCGCTCCAACCGTCGTCCGTATAGTGGCGGCAGTTGGTGTAGCCCCTCTGCTGGGCATAGCTTTCGAGGTATTTTTTCTGATTCACGATGGAGTTACTATCCCCGGCATTGTCATCGTCACG
>CAKTMQ010000063.1 GCA_934573945.1 uncultured Oscillospiraceae bacterium
ATCCTCATCAAGATCTCCGACCGGCTCCACAATATGCGCACCATGGAGTACCAGACGCCGGAGAAGCAGAAGCAGAAATCCTTTGAGACCATGGAGATCTACGCTCCCATTGCCCATCGTCTCGGTATGCAGAAAATGAAATGGGAGCTGGAGGATCTCTCGCTGAAATATCTCGACCCCATCGGGTATCAGGAGATCACCGAGGCGCTGAATGAGAAGGCGGCGGAGTATGACGGCTTTATGTCCGCCATCCACGACCAGATCGTGACCCGGCTGAAGGAGGCCGGCATCGAGGCCAGGGTCTATGGCCGGATGAAGCACCCCTACTCCATTTACCGCAAGATGTATACCCAGAACAAGAGTCTGGACGATGTGTTCGACCTGTTTGCCTTTCGGGTCATCGTGAACACGGTGGCGGACTGCTACAACGTGCTGGGCATCGTCCACGATCTGTACAAACCCATTCTGGGGCGGTTCAAGGACTATATCGGCACCCCCAAGCCTAACCTCTACCAGAGCCTGCACACCACGGTGGTGGGTGAGAGCGGCATTCCCTTTGAGGTGCAGATCCGCACCCAGGAGATGCATGAGGTGGCGGAGTACGGTATCGCCGCCCACTGGAAGTACAAGCAGAACGGACAGGGCTCCGGTGACGAGGGGCGTTACGAGTGGGTGCGCCGCCTGCTGGAAAACCAGGAGGGCGCCGACGCGGAGGACTTTATCCACTCCCTGAAGGTAGATATGTTCGCCGACGAGGTGTTCGTGTTCACCCCCAACGGCGACGTGATCAATCTGCCCGCCGGCGCCACCCCTATCGACTTCGCCTACAACATCCACTCCGCCGTGGGCAACCACATGGTATCCGCCAAGGTGAATGGCCGCATCGTGCCGCTGAACCACCGGCTGCAGAACGGCGACGTGGTGGAGGTAATGACCAGCCAGAGCGCCCACGGCCCCAGCCGCGACTGGATCAAGATCGCCCGCTCCAGCAACGCCCGCAGCAAGATCCGCCAGTGGTTCAAGCGGGAGAAGCGGGACGAAAACATCGTCAACGGCCGCCAGAGCTTCGAGTCGGAGCTAAAGCGCACCGGCGTATCCCTCAAGGAGCTGCTGGGGGACGAGAATGTGCCCAACGTGCTCAAAAAGCTCAGCTTCAACTCGGTGGACGATATGTACGCCGCCATCGGCTACGGCGGCGTGACGGCGCTGAAGGTCATCGGGCGGCTGCGGGAGGACATCCAGCGGATCCTTCACCAGCACCAGACCGAACGGCAGGCCGAGGTACCGGTGGCCGATCAGCCGGAGATCACCCGCCCCGCCGTGCCCAAACGCGCCAACAGCGAACACGGCATCATCGTGGAGGGTCTGAGCAACTGTCTGGTGAAATTCTCCAAGTGCTGCTCCCCCGTGCCGGGAGACGACATCGTGGGCTTCATCACCCGGGGCTACGGCGTGTCGGTACACCGGGCGGACTGTCCCAATGTGCTGCGTTCCCGGGACAACCCCGCCGAGGCCGGGCGCTGGATCCGGGTCAGCTGGGCGGACAAGACCAGCGAGACCTACCACACCATGCTGCAGGTGGTGGCCAAGGATCGCATCAGCCTGATCGTGGATGTGTCCACCGTGCTCTCCGCCACCAAGACCCGGGTGCTGTCACTGAATGCCCGCTCCACACCCGACGGCTTCGGCCTGCTGGATCTGGGCATCGAGGTCAGCGGCCGGGATCAGCTGAAAACCGTTATCAACCGTCTGGAACAGATCCAGGGTGTGATGAAGGTGACAAGACCGGCGGGATAAACATAACCGGCAGGATTTGCGGCCGGCAAACTCTGTGAGACTTTTGAATACTATTTGTATAAAGGAGATCAAATTATGCGCGCTGTATTGACCCGCGTGAAGCACGCCTCCGTCACCATCGGCGGAAAAGTACACGGCCAGATCGGTGAGGGCTTCCTGATCCTGCTGGGCATCACCCACGAGGACACCGAGGCACAGGCCGTCAAGCTGGCGGACAAGCTGACGGGACTCCGTATCTTTGAGGATGAGAACGGCAAGATGAACCGGGGGCTGGACGAGGTGAAGGGCGAACTGCTGGTGGTATCCCAGTTCACGCTGTACGGCAACTGCAAGAAGGGGCGCCGTCCCGAGTTTCTGGCTGCCGCCCGTCCCGAGGTGGCCATCCCCCTGTACGAGAAGTTCGTGCAGCTGTGCCGGGACAAGGGCTTCCACACCGAGACCGGCGAGTTCGGCGCCTATATGCAGGTGGACAGCCTGAACGACGGCCCGCTGACGCTGGTGGTGGACACCGACCAGCTGTAAGGGGAGGGAGCGGCATGAAGGTTCTCTCTGCGATGGTCGGTCCCATCATGACCAACTGCTATATCCTCTGCGACGAGACCGTCGGCGTCTGCGCCGTGATCGATCCCGGCGACGAGGCGGAGCGGGTGGCGGCGCTGGTGGCCTCCAGCGGCTGCAAGCCCACCATGATCCTGCTGACCCACGGCCACTTCGACCACTATACCGGTGTGGCCGGTCTGCTGGCCAAATGGCCGGAACTGCCTGTCTACATCCACGAGGCGGATGTGACCGACAGTGCGGGCAGTGAGCTGAAGTTCCCCTGTCTGGGGGAGCGGAACCAGCGCTATTACAAAGAGGGCGACATCCTGACGCTGGGCACCCTGACGCTCCGTGTCATGGAGACGCCGGGTCACTCTCGGGGCTCCGTGTGTCTGCTGGTGGAGGGACAGGGTGTGATCTTTGCCGGTGACACCCTGTTCCGGGGCAACTGCGGCCGGTGCGACTTCCCCGGCGGCGACTACCGCGCCATGCTGGCCTCTCTGGCACGGCTGGGACGGCTGGAGGGACAGTATACCGTCTACCCCGGCCACGAGGAAGCCACCGACATGGACTATGAGCGGCGCCACAACCCCTATATGAAGCAGGGCATGGCACAATGAAGCTGATCTTTACCGGTCACAACGACCGCTATGCCATTGAGCAGGATCTGCTGGCGTTCTTCCCCAGCGAGCGTCCTGTCTACGACCCGGAGGCGGCAGAGGAGAACTGCGCCTGGGTCAGGCTGTCCGAAGGCAGCACATATACCACCGCGACCACCCGCATCCGGTATCAGGGGCGGGAAGGCCGCGGTCTTTCCCGCGTGCGCATCGACCCGGCACTGAGCGCCTACCAGCAGGAGGGACTGCGGCAGCGGGCGCTGAAGATGAGCTTTTTCCGGGCGGCGGTGGCGATCCTGGGTCATGTACCTGCCTGGGGCAGCCTGACCGGCGTGCGTCCCGCCAAGCTGGCGGCGCGGCTGCTGCGCAGCGGGATGTCCCCCCGACAGGCGGATCGGGAGCTGGATCGCACCTATCAGGTGTCGGCGCCCCGGCGCAGAATGTGCATCGAGGCGGCACAGGCGGGCATCGCCGCCAAGGAGGCACTGGCGCCCAACGACATCTCCCTCTACATCGGCATCCCCTTCTGCCCCACACGCTGCGCTTATTGCAGCTTCGTATCCCAGGCGGTGGAGCGCTCCTTCAAGCTGATGGAGCCCTATCTCCAGGCGCTGGAGCGGGAGATCACGCTGGCAGCGGAAATGGTAAAGGACACCGGGCTGCGGATCAAGTCCTTCTATATGGGCGGCGGCACGCCTACCACCCTCTCCGCCCGGCAGATGGATCACCTGCTGACCTATCTCAACCGCAGCTTTGACCTCAGCGGCACGGTGGAGTACTGCATCGAGGCGGGACGCCCCGACACCATCGACCGGGAGAAATTACAGGTGCTGCTGGATCACGGCGCAGACCGGATCAGCGTCAACCCCCAGTCGCTGGATGACCGGGTGCTGCAGGCCATTGGACGGCGGCACACGGCGGCGGACATTCTGGACGCCATGGCGCTGGCCACCTCCATGGGGTTTCCCCACGTGAACATGGATCTCATCGCCGGCCTGCCCGCCGACACGCCGGAGGGCTTCCGGAAAACACTGGACGCCTGCATTGCCTGCGGCGCGGACAACATCACCGTTCACACACTGGCGCTGAAAAAGGGCAGCCGTCTCACACTGGAGGGCAGCCCCATTCCCCCGGCGGAGGCCGTGGCGGAAATGCTGGATTATGCCGACCCCGCGCTGCGCGCCGCCGGATTCGCCCCCTACTACCTCTACCGGCAAAAATATATGTCCGGCAGCTTTGAAAACGTAGGCTGGTGCATATCCGGCGCCGAGGGACTGTATAATATCTACATCATGGAGGAGCTGCACAGCATCCTGTCACTGGGCGCAGGCGGCTCCACCAAAATGGTGGACATCCGCCGGGATGACCGGATCGACCGGATCTTCCACCCCAAATATCCCACGGAGTATATCCAGCGGCAGGAGCAGATCGCCGCGGATCTGGAAAAGTTCGCGGCGTTCCACCGGGAGATGCTGGCGCATCCGCAGGCATAACGCGCGTCCGAAGCAGCGGGGAGGTGAGGCTTTGCAGCGCAAACAGAATTTCTTAGGCGGCGCGGCGATCCTCGCCGGTGCCGTGGCCGTTACCAAGGTGCTGGGCGCACTGTACAAGATCCCGCTGGGCAACCTGCTGGACAGTCAGGGCATGGCGCATTTCTACGCCGCCTACAATGTCTACAATCTGCTGCTGATGCTGTCCACCGCCGGGCTGCCGCTGGCCGCCTCACGGCTGGTGGCACAGGCGGACGCCCTGGGACACCGTTCCCAGACCCGGCGGATCTTCCACGCCGCCCTGCTGCTGTTGGGCGCTGTGGGACTGCTGTTTACCGCACTGATGTTCCTGCTGCCGGAATCTCTGGCCGGTCTGCTCCACGACCCCATGGCCGCCGCCGCCATCCGGGTACTGTCCCCGGCAGTGCTGTGCGTCTGTCTCACCTCCGCCATCCGGGGCTATACCCAGGGGCTGGGGGACATGACCCCCACCGCCGGAAGCCAGATCATCGAATCCGCCTGCAAGCTGGCGGTGGGGCTGGGGCTGTGCGCCTTCCTGCTCAGTCGGGGCGCACCGCCGGAAACCGGCGCCGCCGGAGCCATCGCAGGTGTCACCTGCGGCGCCGCGCTGGGACTGCTGTTCCTGCTGCTGTGCCTGCTGCGGCGGGGACGGGACGCCGGAAGCGGCGCGGTATCGCCCATGGGGGAGACCATGAGGCAGCTGCTGCGCATCGGTATCCCCATCACGGTAGCCGGCGGCGGCATGAGCCTGATGACGCTGCTGGATCAGTCGCTGGTGCTGGGCACCCTGCAGAACACACTGGGGCTCTCTCTGGAGGCAGCCACCGAGCTGTACGGCCAGTACACCTTCGGCATGACGCTGTTCGTCCTGCCGCCCTCCTTTATCTACCCGCTGTCCATCTCCCTGATCCCCGCCATCACCCAGGCGCGCTCCCGGCATGACGAGAGCGCGGTGGGAAGGCTCACTGCCTCTGCACTGCGGATCACCGCGCTGCTGGCCTTCCCCATGGGGGTGGGCCTGTCCGTACTGGCTGAGCCGATCCTGCTGCTGCTCTATCCCGCCGTGCCGGACACCGCACGCGCCGCGGCGCCCCATCTGGCGGTGCTGGGACTGGCCAGCATCTTCGTGTGCCTGATGGTGGCCACCAACGGCATCCTGCAGGCCTGCGGACGGGAACGGGTACCGATCTGGACGCTGCTCTCCGGCGGCGTGCTGAAAGTGGTGACCAACTACCTGATGGTGGGCAATCCCGCCATGGGGATCCGGGGCGCACCTGCCGGCACCCTCTACAGCTACGCACTGATCGTGGTGCTGAACCTGATCGCCGTCCACCGGTGTCTGGTGGGACGGGTGGACTTCTTCCGCTGCCTGTGGCGACCCGGTCTGTGCGCGGTGGTGATGGCGCTGGCGGCACGCTCCGTCTACGCTCTGCTGGCGGCACAGCTGTCCGCCAGAGCGGCTACCGTGGCCGCCATTGCGCTGGCCGCCGCGGTCTATGCCGTGCTGGCACCGGCGGTGGGCGCCGTGACCACAGAGGATCTCAAACACTTCAAAAAGGGTGAAAAATGGGCGCAGCGCCTGCATCTGCGGTGATTTTTTTGCCCTTTATCCGCAAAAGGGGTTGCATTAGGCCGCCAAATATGGTAAATTTGCTATTGGTCGCTGTGAGAGAGGCTGACCATTTCGTTCTAATACGATCCGTTTCGTTTTAGGATATGCATATCACCAATGAAAATTTTAGGAGGAACGACCCATGAATAAAACCGAGCTCATCAATGCCGTCGCCGAGAAGGCCGGCCTGTCCAAGAAGGCCGCCGAGGCCGCTGTCAACGCTACCCTGTCCGTCATCACCGAGGGTCTGAAGACCGAGGAGAAGGTGCAGCTGGTCGGCTTTGGCTCCTTTGAGGTGAAGCACCGCGCCGAGCGTACCGGTCTGAACCCCCGCACCAAGGAGCCTGTCACCATCGCCGCTTCCAAGGTTCCCACCTTCAAGGCCGGCAAGGCGCTGAAGGACGCTATCAAGTAAGAGACAACGCGCACATTGAAGAAAAGCGGCGGCGCCGCTTTTCTTTTTTATCCATTGCTTTCCGGAGGAGCACCATGAGACTGGACAAATACCTGAAGGTCAGCCGCCTCATCAAGCGGCGCACCGTGGCCAACGAGGCCTGCGACAACGAGCGCGTCACCGTCAACGGACGGGTCGCCCGCGCCTCCTACGACGTGAAGGTAGGGGATGTGATCACCATCCGGTTCGGACAGAAGTCCCTGTCGGTGGAGGTGGTGTCGGTGGCCGACAACGTGGGCAAGGCGGACGCCGCACTGATGTACCGGGAGACCACGGACAAGACGTTATAATTTACATCACCCTCTCATACAATGCACTAACGCTTGAATGAGAGGGTGAGTTTTTTGGCATATGAGCCCAATGCCTCCGGCGCCATGTATCATCGCCTGACCATGGAGGGTCGGGAAAAGCTGACGGTGGCCGGTGTGGAGGATGTGGAGCGCTTTGACGAGAACTGCATCGTCATGTCCACCTGTGCCGGAACACTGGTGGTCACCGGCGATGCGCTGCACATCGGCAAGCTGAGTCTGGACGGCGGTGAACTGCTGGTGGACGGTCACATCGAGAGCATCAGCTATGAGGACGAGCAGCCCGTGCGGGGCGGCCTGTTCAGTCGGTTGTTTTCCTGATGGAAAACTACGTTTCCGTGCAGCTGGGGCAGCTGGGTGCGGCGGCGGCGCTGGGCGCGGCGGCCGGACTGGTCTATGACCTGCTGCGCTCGGCGCGGCTGATCGACCGGCGGGATCGGCGGCTGACCCATCTGCTGGACGCCCTGTTCGCCGCAGCGCTGGGCACAGGGCTGCTGTGGCTGGCGCTGGTGGTGGGCGACGGAGAGCTGCGGCTGTATATGGTCACCGCCATGGCCGCCGGCGCGCTGCTGTGGTTCGCCCTGCTCTCGCCCCTGCTGCGGCCGCTGTGGGATTTCTGGATCGACGCGCTGCTGGCGCTGTGCCGGCTGCTGGCGGCGCCCTTCCTGTTCATGCTGCGGCAGCTAAAAAAACTGGCGACATCGGCAAAAAGGGTCTTTTCTTTTCCGGCAAAGTGGGTTAGAATGAAAAAAGAGCCGCCGGACAGCGGCACAACACAGGATACCCCGCCGGAGAGAGGAGGCATGGCCGTGGCCAGAGCGAAGAAGCAAAAGAAGAAAAGACGCACCAGTCCGCTGGTTATGCTGGTGATCCTGCTGCTGGCGGCGGTGCTGGGCGTGCAGATCGTAAAGGTCTATGGTCAGCTGCGGACGGCGCGGCAGGAGGAAGCGGTGCTGGGACAGCAGCTGCAGATCCAGCAGCAGGAGAACGATGCTCTCCGCTCCGATCTGGAGAAAAAGGACGACGAGAGCTTTATCCGCGCGCTGGCGCGGGATCTGCTGGGGCTGGCCGAGGAGGGCGAGCGCATTTTCTACGATGTGAACGATTGAGAGAGACGGGTCGGCCGTCTCTCTTTTTTGCACTTGCCGCAGCCTTCTTTTATCCCGCTGCTTGTGTTTTTTCCCGTGATGTGCTATGCTGGGGGACACAGGGACCGATCATACCACAGGAGGTATCCATGAAACGAATGACTTTCCGTGAACGGCGTTACCGCCGGGCACATCTGAACTGTGTACGGCACATCACGCTGGATCCCAAGGGGCCGGGCGTGGTACGCATCCATATGATACCGCCCCGGGACGAGACGCCGGACGCGCCGTTTCTGCTGCTGCTCAACGGTGCGCAGCTGGTGCCGCTGAATCTCAGCTGGGCGATCATGCTGGCCAATCTGATGGATCAGCTCCAGGCTTACGAGGGCAAGGAGCTGGAGGAGGGTGTGTGGGAATGGCTGCTGAGCGTGGCCGTGGAGGAGACCCACCGCACCTATCCCCACACCAAACGGCAGGCGCTGGCGGCAGACCTCCATCTGATGCTCACCAGTCTCATCGCCATTGCCCAGGGGCGTGAGCCGGAGGCAGAGGTAGCTCTGCTGACGCTGGGGGAGTACGCGCCGGAGATGACGGCACCCCACCGGATGGATCTGATGGTCAGCGCCATGGAAAAGGACGGCGCGTGGCACTGCAACCAGAAGTGCCTGCACTGCTATGCCGCCGGACAGCCGCTGGGGGAGACGGCGGAGTTATCCACCGAGGTGTGGAAAACCATCCTGCAGACGCTGCGACAGGCCAATATCCCCCAGGTGACCTTTACCGGCGGCGAGCCCACGCTGCGGGCCGATCTGGTGGAGCTGGTGGACGCGGCCCAGTGGTTCGTCTCCCGGCTGAA
>CAKTMQ010000064.1 GCA_934573945.1 uncultured Oscillospiraceae bacterium
GCTCTCTGTCCAACGTGCTGAGCCCGGCGATCGGCTGGGTGTTCGATCTATTCTGCCGCATTGTCGGTTTTTATTGAGGTATGACCATTGGATAATCCCATTTTCAAGCTGGAAAAGGTGGTGCAGGCCAAGGGCAGTGAGCCGCTGGAGGACTTCGAAGGGCCGCTGGATCTGATCCTGTTTCTGCTGGGAAAAAATAAAATCGAAATACAGGACATTCCCATTGCACTGATTCTGGAGCAGTATCTGGCCTATCTGGAGCGGCGCAAGGAGATGGATTTGGAGGTGGCCAGCGAGTTTATTACCATGGCCGCTCACCTGATGTACATCAAGACCCGTATGCTGCTGAGCCTGGAGGATGAGGAAGCTCAGAGCGAGATGGACGCCCTCATCAAGTCGCTGGAGGAGCGGCAGCGGGGCGACATCTATGCCCGCATCAAAGTGCTGTCGGAACGGCTGGCGCCTATGGGGGAATTTGGACGGGACATTATGACCCGTGCCCCGGAGGTCATGGAGCGGGGCAAGATCTATGAGTATGACCAGCAGCCCGGCGACCTGATCATTGCCATGCAGGAGGTGGCCGACCGGCGGGGACAGCTGGAGCAGCAGCCGGATCTGAAGCCCTTTGACGAGATCGTGCGGCGTGAGCCGTATTCGGTGGAGACGAAAGCGCGGGAGATCTTCCGACGGCTCAAGACCGGCGGCATCACCCGGTTTCTGCTGCTGTTCCGGGGCAGCCGCAGCCGCAGCGAGGTGGTGGCCACCTTTATGGCGGTGCTGGAGCTGTGCCGCAGCCGGATCATCCGTCTGGCCGCCGGCGTCAATGACTGCACGGTGGAATGTGACGGCGAGATGCCGGAGGACTGGAAAGAGGAGGTTTGAGGTACCTGCGATATGGATACGCTTGAGATGAGAGAAGTAGAGGCCGCCCTTGAGGGGATCCTCTTCGCCTCCGGTGAGCCGGTGGCGGTGGAGCGCATCTGCATGGCCATGGAGATGGATCGCCCCACGGTGGAGCTGGTCTTGCAGAAGCTGGCGGACTATTACGCCTACGAGCGCCGCGGTATGCGGCTTTTGAAGATGGAGGACAGCTATCAGCTGTGCTCCGCGCCGGAATACGGCGATGTGATCCGCCGCGCCTTCGAGGTGCGCAAGCCAGCCAGACTGAGCCAGCCCGCGCTGGAGGTGCTGACCATCATCGCCTATTATCAGCCGACCACCCGTGCCTATGTGGATCAGATCCGGGGTGTGGACAGCTCCTACACGGTGGGACTGCTGCTGGATCGGCATCTGATCGAGGAGTGCGGCAGGCTGCAGGTACCTGGCAGACCCCGTCTGTACCGGACGACCCAGGCGTTCCTGCGGGCATTCCATTTGCAGTCGCTGGATGACCTGCCGGAGATGCCGGGCGTCGAGGGAGACGGCCAGCTGCGGCTGGATGAGCAGGGAAAAGTGCTGGAGATGCCGGAGGAGAACTGAGGGCAGTACGCGGAAAGGAGGCGGCGCGTTTGGTTGGATGGATCATTCTGGGCGTTGTCGTGGGACTGATCGTCCTGGTGCTGTGCCTGCGCGTGGGCGTGGTGATCCGGCTGGGCGAGGAGCTGCAGGTGACGGCGTGTATCGGACCGAAGAAGCTGCGGCTGGTACCGCCGCCGGAGCGGAAGCCGAAGAAAAAGAAGCCAGAAAAGGCAGTGCAGCCATCGGTGGCGGAAAAGCATGAAAAGAAGAAACTGGATCTGCATTTGACCGCCGGGGACATCCGGGCGGGTCTGCGGGCAGTGTGGCAGTCCATACAGGGCACACTGCGCCGGGTAGGCCGTCGGATCCGGATCGACCCGCTGGAGCTGTGCTTCGTGTTCGGCGATGACGACCCCGCTGCTGCGGCGGAGCTGTACGGCTGGGCGAATGCCGCCATGTGGACGGTGATGCCCCGGCTGGAGGAGGCGGTGCATATGCCGTCGCCGCACATCCACATGGAGGTGGATTTTCAGGCTGCTGCCACAAGGGTCAGCGGCGAGATCGGTGCCAGCTTCCGGATCGGTGATCTGCTGGTCATCGGCTGGGCGGCGGCCAGACCGCTGCTGCGGTTCGGGCTTCCGCTGCTGAAGCGGCAGCGCGCCGCAGCAAAGGCAAAAGCGGCGGTGGAGAAGGCGCCTGAGACGACACCGCCTTCCAAGGCGGCTTAACGACAGAAGAAGCAACCACTGATAGATGAAGAGAAAGGAATACGACCATGGAAATGAATGAAAAGAAAAGTTCCATTACAGCGGTGATGGAGTCCTCAATGGCAAAGATCCGTGAGATGGTGGATTCCAATACCATCGTAGGCGAGCCGATCACCACACCCGACGGCGTGACGCTGATCCCGGTGTCCCGGCTGAGCTTCGGCTTTGGCTGCGGCGGCGGTGATTACGGCAAGCAGCCGGACAAGCTGGGCGCAGGTGCTGCTGCCGGTGTCCGTGTGGAGCCGATGGCGTTTCTGGTGGTGAAGGACGGTGTTACCCGGATGCTGCCGGTGGCTGCCCCCGCCATCTCCACCGTGGATCGTGCTATCGAGCTGGTGCCCCAGGTGCTGGATCGGGTGGAGAGCTTTATCGACCGCAAAAAAGAGGAGAAAGAGACCTACTGAGCAAAATTGCAGCGCTAGGGACAAACCGCCTCTGCATAGGATGGTATCCGGGGTGATACCATGGGAAAGAAAATGTGGGGGATTCTGCTGTCCGGCTGTCTGCTGCTGATGCTGCTGCCGTGCCGTGCGGAGGCGCTGCAGGTGTCCGCATCATCTGCCGTGCTGATGGACGCGGACAGCGGGGCGCTGTTCTACGAGAAGGATGCCGGCAGACGGATGGGCATCGCCAGCACCACCAAGATCATGACGGCGCTGGTGGTGCTGGAGCATACCGCGCTGACGGATACCGTCACCGTGACTGCCGCCCATATGGTGGAGGGATCCTCCATGTATCTCAAGCCCGGCGAGACGGTGACGGTGGAGGAGCTGCTGTACGGTCTGCTGCTGTGCAGCGGCAACGACGCGGCGCTGGCGCTGGCGGACTGCTGCGGCGGGCTGGAGTGCTTTGTGCAGGCCATGAACGATATGGCAGCGGCGCTGGGGATGACGGATACCTCCTTTGCCAATCCTAACGGGCTGGATCAGGAGGGGCACTACTCCACGGCGCGGGATATGGCGGTGCTGGCGGCTTACGCCATGGAGTACCCCACCTTTCGCCGTATCTGCTCCACCAGAACGGCCACGGTAGGCGGCAGGACGATGACCAATCACAACAAGCTGCTGACCCAGCTGGAGGGCTGCATCGGCGTCAAGACAGGCTATACGAAGGCGTCGGGACGCACGCTGGTGTCCTGTGTGGAGCGTGGAGGCCGCCGCCTGGTGGCGGTAACGCTGTGCGACGGCAATGACTGGGCAGATCACAAGGCGCTGTATGAAATGGGTTTTGCCGCGCTGGAACAGGAGAACGCAAAGGAGGGAACAACACCATGATGGAACGGCTGCAAAAATTGATTGCCGGTGCCGGTGTCTGTTCCCGGCGTGCAGCGGAGACGCTGCTGACAGAGGGACGCGTATGCGTCAACGGTGCGGCGGCGCAGCTGGGCGACAAGGCGGATCCGGACAGTGATGTGATCACAATAGATGGAAAACCAATTACCTTTACAGAAAAGCGGGTCTATCTGATGCTCAATAAGCCCCGTGGTTATGTGACGACCCTCCGCGATGAACGGGGACGCGCCACCGCTGTTGAGCTGGTGGCGGCCTGCGGCGAACGCGTTTTTCCGGTGGGACGTCTGGACAAGGACAGCGAAGGGCTGCTGCTGTTCACCAATGACGGGGCGCTGATGCAGGCCATGACCCACCCCCGTCATCAGGTGGACAAGGTATATGAGGTGACGGTGCGCGGCGCGCTGGACGGCGCGGCGGCGCGTCTGGCGGCAGTGACCCGGCTGGAGGACGGCGAGAAGATCCTTCCGGCGCAGGTGACGCAGCTGGCATGCCATGGCGGACAGGCTGTGCTGCAGGTGATCATCCATCAGGGGAAGAACCGGCAGATCCGCCGGATGTGTGCACAGGCGGGACTGCAGGTGCTGCGTCTGCGGCGTGTGGCGGAGGATGCCCTCACGCTGGGAGATCTGCCCAGCGGCCAATGGCGCTATCTGACAGACAGTGAGATATTTGCACTTAAAGGAAGCGAGAAAACATGAAACAAAGCGTATTACATACGATACGCGCCGGAATGGATGGCTTTTCCAAGGGACAGAAGCGGATCGCCAATTATATTCTGGACAATTACGACAAGGCGGCCTTTATGACGGCTGCCCGGCTGGGACAGACCGCTCAGGTCAGTGAATCCACGGTGGTGCGTTTTGCCGCAGAACTGGGCTACAGCGGCTATCCCGCCATGCAGAAGGCGCTGCAGGAGATCATCCGCGGCAAGCTGACCTCCGTACAGCGGATCCAGGCGTCGCAGGATCAGATGACCGGCGAGGACATTCTGGCGGCGGTGATGCAGCGCGATATGGACAGTATCCATACCGCCATTGAACAGATCGACCGGGGAGAGTTCCAGCGTGCGGTGGAGCTGCTGCTGAATGCGCAGCATATTTACATTTTGGGCGTGCGATCCAGCTCCTTCTTGGCGGGCTATCTGAATTTCTATTTCCACCTGCTGTTCAAGAACGTGATCTATGTGCAGAACACCGCGGCAGGTGAGATCTATGAGCAGATGATCCATATCGGCCCGGGGGACGTGATGGTGGGCATCAGCTTCCCCCGTTACTCCAATATGGGTATTCACGCCATGCAGCTGGCACATGACCGGGGCGCCGATGTGGTGGCCATCACCGACAGCCAGCTCTCGCCGCTGTATCCACTGGCGACGGCGGCACTGCTGGTGCGGTGCGAGGCGCTGTCCTATGTGGATTCGCTGGCGGCGCCGCTGAGTCTGGTAAACGCGCTGATCCTGGCTGTGGGACAGCGGAAGCGGGAGGAGGTCTCCCACGTGTTTGCCGAGCTGGAGCAGGTCTGGTCGAAGTACAGTATATTTGGGAAAGCGGAAGATGAATGAGATTGTTGTGATCGGCGGCGGCGCCGCCGGTCTGATGGCCGCCATTGCCGCCGCCGAACGGGGCAGTCAGGTGCGGCTGATAGAGCCCAATGAACGGTTGGGTAAGAAAATCAATATTACCGGCAAAGGTCGCTGTAACGTGACCAATGACACGGATCTGGAGGGACTGCTGGCACATATTCCCTGCAATGGCCGGTTTCTGTACAGCGCCCTGTCCCGGTTCGGCAGCCGGGATACCGTGGCTTTTTTTGAGCGCTGCGGTGTGCCGCTGAAGGTGGAGCGGGGTGACCGGGTCTTTCCGGTGTCCGACAGTGCCTTTGACATCACGGATGCGCTGAAGCGTCAGGTGAAAGCGCTTGGGATCCAGTGGATCCGTGACCGCGCTGTGGCGGTGGAAACGACGGATGGCCGGGTGATGGCGGTGAAAGGCGAGAAGGGGAGCTGCCCCTGCCGCGCTGCGGTCATCGCTACCGGCGGCGTCTCCTATCCTGGCACCGGCTCCACCGGCGACGGCTATCGGTTGGCTGCCGCGCTGGGGCATACTATTGTGCCGCCGCGCGGCTCGCTGGTGCCTCTGGTGAGCAGCGATGACTGCTGCCGCCGGATGCAGGGGCTGAGCCTGAAAAATGTGGAGCTGACGGTGTATAACCGGAAGCATAAGCCGGTGTTCCGGGAATTTGGTGAGATGCTCTTTACCCATTTTGGCCTGTCCGGGCCGCTGGTGCTGTCTGCCAGCGCCCACCTGCGGGACTGGGAGACGGAGCAGTACACGTCCAGCATCGACCTGAAGCCGGCGCTGGACGATCAGAAGCTGGATGCCCGAATCCTGCGGGACATCGGCGAGAACCCCAACCGGGACTTTGAAAAGCTGCTCTCTGGTCTGGTGCCCCACAGCATGGCACCGGTACTGGCGGAGCGGCTGGGTGTGCCGGGTACACTGAAAGCCAACTCCGTTACGAAAGAGCAGCGTCGTGCACTGGTGCAGCTGCTGAAGCACTTTTCTATTCCGCTCACTGGTGTCCGGCCGGTGGCAGAGGCCATCGTAACGGCCGGCGGCGTCAAGGTAAGCGAGGTAAAGCCCAACACCATGGCATCCAAGCTGGTGGAGGGGCTATATTTTGCCGGTGAGGTACTGGATGTGGATGCCTACACAGGCGGCTTTAATTTACAGATCGCGTGGGCGACCGGCCATCTGGCCGGTATCAGCGCGGCAGAACAACAGGAGTGAAGGATCATGGAGGATAAGGCGATCTATTCGGTGGCGGTGGACGGCCCCAGCGGTGCGGGAAAGAGCACACTGGCCAGAGCATTGGCAGAGGAACTGCGGATCCTGTACGTGGATACTGGCGCAATTTATCGGACGATCGGCTGCTATGCCAGACGCTGCGGCGTGGATGCAGCTGATGTCCGGGCGGTGACGGCACTGCTGCCTCGGGTGGAGATCGGTATGACCTATGATGGGGCGGGCTTGCAGCATATGCTGCTGCAGGGTGAGGACGTAACGCAGAAGATCCGTTTGCCGGAGATCTCGCTGTACGCCTCTGCGGTGTCCGCCATTCCGGAGGTGCGTGCGTTCCTGCTGGAGATGCAGCGCCGCTTTGCCCGGGAGACCAGCGTGATCATGGACGGCCGGGACATCGGCACGGTGGTGTTGCCCGATGCGGATGTCAAGATCTTTCTGGAGGCGGATGTGGAGATCCGTGCCCGCCGTCGGGAGAAAGAATTGCTCCAGCGGGGTACGCCCCTGCCCTATGAGCAGGTACTGCAGGAGATGCGGGAGCGGGATTATAACGACACACACCGCGCCGCCGCACCGCTGCGCCCTGCGCCGGATGCCGTGCGGGTGGATACCAGCCATCTGGATTTTAACCAGAGCAAGTGCAGATTGCTGGAGATCATCAGAGAGAAGGTGGGCGTATGAACAGATTTTATACCGCGATGTGGAAGCTGCTGCGTCCGCTGGTGCTGCTGCTTTTCCCGTTGGATGTGCGGGGCAGGGAGAATCTGCCGGATGAGCCGGTGGTGATCTGCGCCAATCACTCCAGTGCCTGGGATCCGATTTTGATGGTCTGTGCGCTGGCCAGTGACTTCTCTATGCGGATCATGGCAAAGGAGCAGCTGTTCCGTATCCCCATCATAGGCGGATTTATCCGCCGCATGGGGGCGTTTCCGGTGGATCGTGGCAACAGCGACATCGGTGCCATCCGTACCTCCATCAAAAGCCTGAAGGAGGGCTTCAGCCTGCTGATCTTCCCGGAGGGCACCCGCGTAAAGAATGGGGAAAGGATAACACCCAAGGGCGGTGCTACCATGATCGCCATCCGCGCCGGCGTGAAAATGCTGCCGGTGTTCATCGGTACGACGAAGCGATTGTTCCACAAGATTCCACTGGTGATCGGCAAGCCCTATGCGCCGGTGTATACGGAGCGGAAGGGCACGGCCGAGGAGTACCAGCAGAATATTGACGAGGTCATGCGTCAGGCGTATGAACTGGGTGGTGCGCAATGAGTGTGCTTCTGGCTGAGAGCGCCGGCTTTTGCTATGGCGTGGAGCGTGCCGTGAAGCTGGCGGAGGAGACGGCGCAGGCCTCCGGCGGCTGTGTGATGCTGGGCAGCATCATCCACAACGCCAGCGTGGTGGCACATCTGGCCTCACTGGGTGCCCGCTGCGTCAACGATGTGGAGGAGATCCATCCCGGTGAAACGGTGATCATCCGCTCCCACGGGGAGCGCAGGCAGGTCATGGAGCGCCTTGCCGCCATCGACGCTCGGTGTGTGGACGCCACCTGTCCCAACGTGCTGCGGATCCAGCGGCTGGTGGCACAGGCGGAGCAGGAGGGACGGATCCCGCTGATCATCGGCGAGGAGCATCATCCCGAGGTGATCGGTGTGGCCAGCTGGTCAGACCACTCTCTGGTCTTTGAGACGCCGGAAAAGCTGCAGGCTTGGTTGGATTCTGACGAAAAAAACAGCCATCTTCCGCTGGTCGTAGCGGCGCAGACCACCTGTATCCGCTCGCTCTGGGAAACTTCTATAAAAATTTTGAAAAAACAGTGTACAAACGCGAAATTATTTGATACAATATGTAATGCTACGCAAAGACGGCAATCGGAAGCGGCTGAACTGGCCGCTAGGGTTGACGTTATGGTCGTGGTCGGAGATCGTAAGAGTGCCAACACCCAACATTTGACAGAGATTTGCGGCGAGAGATGTCCCCGGGTCTATCAGATCCAGGGCGCGAAGGAACTTGAGCCATACTTTCTTAAGGGATGTTCCGTGGCGGGGCTTACAGCCGGCGCGTCCACACCGGCGAGCATCATTAAGGAGGTATACGAAACGATGAGCGAAGTAATCAAGAACAATGAAGCTGTAGAAGAGAGCTTCGAGGAAATGCTGGAAAAATCTTTTAAGACTTTAAATACAGGAGAGAAGGTAACCGGAATCGTGACAGCCATCGGTCCCACCGAGGTTCAGGTGGATCTGGGCTGCAAGCAGGCTGGCTATATTGCCATTGACGAACTGTCCGCTGATCCTACGGTCAAGCCCGAGGATATTGTCAAGGTCGGCGATGAGATCGAAACGTACATCATCCGCGTCAACGACGTGGAAGGCTACGCCATGCTGTCCAAGAAGCGTCTGGACGCCGTGAAGGTGTGGGACGACATCGCAGAGGCCTGCGAGAACAAGACCAC
>CAKTMQ010000065.1 GCA_934573945.1 uncultured Oscillospiraceae bacterium
GAGGGCACTGAGATGTGCATGCCCGGCGATAACGTCGACATGAAGGTCGAGCTGATCACCCCCATCGCTATCGAGAAGGGTCTGCGTTTCGCTATCCGTGAGGGCGGCCGTACCGTCGGTTCCGGCGTCGTCATCGAGATCGAGCAGTAATCGGATCGAGTTTATGCAAAAAAGAAAGCCCATATGGGCTTTCTTTTTTTGCTCTGCGCGGTGCCATAGCGGCTTGGCCAACTTCAGACATACGCCGGGCTTGTATAGTGCGTGGGCGGCCGGGACATCACGCAATACGATGTTTCCCGGTGTTTCTCCGGGAAAAACGCCGAAAAAGAGAAAACAAGATAAAAATAAGGTTGATTTTTTGCAGGAAGATGTTATGATAGTCAAACACAACCTGATGTGAAGGAGACAAATCTATGTCCGGTGGAAGCCGATACAGTATTGATATGTGCAGCGGTGCGCTGCTGCCGAAGATCCTGACCTTTGCCCTGCCGCTGATGTGTTCCAGCGTATTGCAGTTGCTGTTCAATGCGGCGGATATTGTGGTGGTGGGCAAGTTTGCAGGCGATAATTCACTGGCGGCAGTGGGCTCCAATGCGGCGCTTATCAACCTGCTGGTGAACCTGTTTGTAGGTCTGTCGGTAGGCGCCAACATTCTGGCTGCCCGCTTTATCGGCGCCGGCAATAAGGATGCCCTGCGCCAGACGGTGCATACCTCCATGCTGCTGGCGCTGCTCAGCGGCATTCTGCTGGCGGTAGTGGGTGTTACCACCGCCAAGCCTCTGCTGCACCTGATGCAGGTGCCGGATTCCATTCTGCCGTTGGCGGCACTGTATCTGCGAATCTACTTTCTGGGAATGCCCGCCACGATGCTTTACAACTTCGGCGCGGCGCTGCTGCGGTCGGTGGGGGATACCCGGCGCCCACTGTATTACCTGATCGCCGCCGGTATCGTCAATGTGGTGCTGAATCTGGTATTTGTGATCCTCTGCCGAATGGACGTGGCGGGCGTCGGTTTGGCCACCGTGATCTCCCAGTGCCTGTCGGCCTTTTTGGTGGTGCGCTGCCTGACTCATGAGGAGGGCGACATCCGTCTCGACCTGCGGGCGCTGCGGATCACCCCTAACCGCCTGTGGCAGATTCTGGAGATCGGCGTTCCCTCCGGTGTGCAGGGCGTGGCCTTTTCCCTGTCCAATGTCATCATTCAGGCGGCGATCAACGGCTTCGGCGAGACGGTCATCTCCGGCAACACCGCCGCCAGCAATATCGAGGGCTTTATTTACGTGGCCTGCAACGCCTTTTATCAGGCCAACGTGGCCTTCACCAGCCAGAACTACGGCGCAGGAAAGCTGGAGCGCCTGCGTCCCATTGCCATCTGCTCCGCCGCCTGCTCCGCCTCCGTGGCGGTCATCGGTGGCCTGCTGGGCTATTTCTTCGGCCCCCAGCTGCTGCATATCTACTCCAACAGCGACACGGTGGCCGCCGCCGGCATGGTGCGCATCACCATCCTCTTCCTGCCCTATGTGCTCTGCGCCCTGATGGACGTGATCGTCGGTTCCATCCGCGGCATCGGCTACTCCGTCATGCCTATGGTGGTGACGCTGCTGGGCGCCTGCGCTTTCCGCATGGTGTGGCTCGCCACTATTTTCAGAGTTCCGCAGTATCACACGCCGGAGGTCATCTACTGGTCGTATCCCGTTTCCTGGGGACTGACTTTCCTGGCGCATCTGGTGTGCTACTTCATCGTGAGCCGGCGCCTGTACCGGCGTGAGGGAATGCTGCAAAAGCACCATCATCTCACAGTGCGCCACCCGGAATAAACGACCGCGGGAGGTCGGATGCACGAAAACGGAGGTATTTTCCATGAAAATCGCACTTTGTCAAATCGCCATAGGCGAGAATGAGACAGAAAATCTGGAGCGGGAACTGGCGGCATTGGAGCAGGCCGCCGCTTGCGGCGCGGAACTGATCGTGTACCCGGAGCTGCAGCTGCACCGGTTCTTTCCGCAGTACGCGGGACTGGATGCGGCGGACAAGCTGCTGTGCATCGATGACCCGGTGATCCGCCGGTTTCAGGACGCCTGTCGGCAGCAGCACATCATGGCTGCGCCCAATTTCTACCTGCGGGAGCCCACCGGTCATTTTGACGCCACACTGCTGATCGACAGCGACGGCACGCTGCTGGGTCGGCAGAAGATGGTGCACATTGCCCAGGCGGCGCAGTTCTATGAGCAGGATTACTACACTCCTTCGGATGACGGCTTTCAGGTTTTTGATACGCCGCAGGGCAGAATCGGTATCGTGGTGTGCTTTGACCGGCACTACCCCGAGAGCGTCCGCACGGAGGCGCTGCTGGGCGCGGATCTGATTTTGATTCCCACCGCCAACACCATGGCCGAGCCGATGGAGATGTTCGACTGGGAGGTCAAGGTACAGGCGTTCCAAAACAGCGTGGCCATCGCCATGTGCAACCGTGTGGGCAGGGAAGGGGACATGGTGTTCTCCGGCAGATCGCTGGTGACAGACGCCAACGGTGAGACGCTGGCACAGGCCGACGGCGAGGAAACGCTCCTCTACGCCCAGGTGGATCTGGCCGCCTCCGGCCGGATTCGTGCGGCACGCCCCTATACCAGTCTGCGCCGTCCGGCGTTGTACCGGTAAAGGGAACAAGCTAAATGAATCAGATAGAAAGGCGGCGCCTGTGTCTACAGGCGCCGCCTCAGGCTCTTGAGGAAGCCTGTCATTGCGAGCCAGTCCGCAGACTGGCGTGGCAATCTGTTTTTAAGAGATGCAACAGGATATAGTCATTGAGATCGGAGTTAAAAACATACTGCGGTATGTTTTCTTAACACCCCAACGGATCCCCACGTGGCTTCGCACCGCGAAGCCAGTACCTTGGGGTGCTCCCTAGAATGACAGAAAAGGGTTTCTTGACAAGCGCAGAGCCTGCACCGCACAGCGGCGCAGGCTTTTTACGTAAAAGAGATCATGCGCGTGTTGCCCCTTGATGGTGAGCAGCCGCGGACAGAGGAAAAGCTCCCGGTTTCTGAAAAAATTCAGAAGCCGGGAGTTATTGCCAAATTACCTCTTGACAAAAGAGACTACATCCTGTAGTCTAATGATAAGACTACAGGATGTAGTCTGAAAGGAGGAATGTACCATGGCGGAGATCCAGATGGGCATGGTGGAGGCGAAGTTTGCCGACATCATCTGGCAGCACGTGCCGGTAACGTCCTCCCAGCTGGTAAAGCTGGGGGAGGCGGAGCTGGGCTGGAAGCGCACCACCGTACACACGGTGCTGCGGCGGCTGTGCGACAAGGGGCTTTTTCAGAATGACGGCGGCCTTGTGACGGCGCGGATGTCCCGGGAGACGTTTTACGCCCTGCAGAGCCGGCAGTTTGTGGAGGACAGCTTTCACGGTTCACTGCCAGCCTTTATTGCAGCCTTTACCCAGGGACGGCGGCTGACAGATCAGGAAAAAGAGGAGATCCACCGGATGATCGACGAGACAGAGGAGGACTGACCATGAATGCCGTGTTTACGAAGCTGCTCTCCATGAGCGTGGCCGCCTGCTGGCTGATCCTGGCGGTGCTGGTACTGCGGTTGCTGTTGAAGAAAGCACCCCGCTGGATCAGCTGCCTGCTGTGGGCATTGGTGGCGGTACGGCTGGTGTGCCCCGTCAGCTTTCAGTCGCCGGTGTCGGCCTATCAGTTGTCGATCCCGTCCGCCACGGTGGAGGAGATCGGAAATATTCAGCATTTCCAGTATGTATCGGGTGAGGCATCCACCCCGAATGATACCGGCAGCCCCGGGGATGCCGGACTGAAAGCGCCGACAGTCCAGAGCGTGGCTCCGGCGTCCTCCGGAAAAGAGATGTCCGCCGGCGAAGCGGCGGCCTCCGGTGCACAGGCGGACAGAGATGCCCGCACCGTGTCGCCGCTGGTGCTTATCTGGCTGGCAGGCTGCTGCCTTCTGCTGCTGTATGGTCTGGGCAGCACGCTGCGGCTGCGGATACGGATGCGGGAGGCGGCGCGGCTGCGGGACAATATCTGGCTGTGCGACGCGGCATCCTCGCCCTTCCTGCTGGGGATTTTCAGCCCCCGGATCTATTTGCCCAGCAGCATGGACGAAAAAGAGATGGACTATGTGCTGGCGCATGAGCGGGCGCACCTGCGGCGGGGCGACCACCTCTGGAAGCCGCTGGGCTATGCACTGCTGGCGCTTCACTGGTTCAATCCGTTGGTGTGGCTGGCTTACTGGCTGTTCTGCCGGGATGTGGAGGCCGCCTGTGATGAGCGGGTGGTGCGCTATTTCAGTGCCGATGACCGAAAAGCTTATTCCACAGCCCTGTTGGCCTGCAGTCAGGGACGGCACGCGGTGTTGGCCTGCCCGTTGGCCTTCGGTGAGCTGGGTGTCAGAGCGCGGATCAAGGCGGTGCTGCACTATAAAAAGCCTGCTTTCTGGGTAGTATTGGCGGCGGTGATCGCCTGCGTGGCAGTGGCCGTCTGCTTCCTGACCGACCCGCTGGGCGCCGGCGGAACGCTCCGGGCGGTGGAGGAGGATCCCTCCATCTATAGTGGTCGGGGAGACTTTCAGCTGGATCTGGCGGATGCCGGGCTGAAGACCACGGTCTATACAACCGTGTGCAAGAGCGGTGACATCCAGCAGACAGCGTGTCTGACGGCCAGCAGTAAAGCAAAAGAGCTTCACATAAAATGGCTGGAGGTAAAGCAGTCGCTGCAAACGACGGGACTCAATCTGCAGCTGGCCACGGACGAATACGGCGGCTATGACAGGGAGAATCTGGCGCTGCCGGCCACGCCGCAGGATAAGGCCTTCGCCACACGCCCGGCGGGGGAGAAGCTGACGGTGCGGGCAGGTGATCGGCTGGTGTTGGCAGCCATGACCTATGACTTCGGCAACGGCCTGCCGCCGGAACTGAATTGCAGCAAGCTGCTTGCTCAGACTGCCCTCTGGGAGCGGGCGGACTGGCTGGTGCTGGTGTGGGCGGAATTCTCTGCCGAAGATACGGCGCCTGCGGAAAAACCGGACGGTGTCAGCAGCGAGTCCCTGCTGTCCAGCTTCCGCCTGCCGGTGGAAGTGGAGACGACCTGTACCGATACAGGCAGCGGTATGGATCTGGAGAGCCTGATACAGAGCAACACATGGGCACAGCAGCCCACCGAAGAACGGCCTGACGCCGTCGGTGAATGTGTGGTGCTCAGCAGCCGCAGCGGTGACCGGCTGTACATCATGGCCGCTCGGGACGATTTGCTGTGGGTCGCCGCCGATGGCACATCGGCAGTGGCTTACAGCTGCGGCATGACCGGTCAGAACATGGTGGCACAGCTGGCGCACTGGGCAGCCGCGGCGCGGCAGGGTATCGCCAACGCCGGCACGGTGGTGGGCAGCAGTGCCGAGTTCTTCCGCCGCGCTGAGCAAGCCCCCTTCCGCTGGGACATCTATCGGGATAACGGCTTTGATGTACTGCAGCTGCTGACGCTGCTGCGGGAGGATCAGGCGGCGCGTACCCTGACGCAGCAGGAATGTCTGGCGCTGCTGCGGAGCGTGGAGGGATTGGACGGCGCCTATACGGAGAGCTATAGTGACCTGTTGGAGCAGCTCTACGCAAAAGATCCCGACACCTACCTGCAGGCGTGGTACGGACTGACCAATGCTCAGCAGGAGAAGCTGCCCCTCGGCTCACAGGGCGCACTGCCCTGGCCGGAGGGGATACAATGGTCGTATGAAGATAGTGCCGTGAATTATCCCCGGCTGGTCATCAATGCCGGGGGACGGAGCCTCTATATGACGGTGCCCTTACAGCTGGTGGATCGCATAGAGCAGCGGCTGACGGAGAACCGGCAGTTGGGCGGCTTTGAGCAGCCCCAGACGACCTATGGGTGGTCGCGCCCCCTGGTTTCCTGGACGGCGGAGACACCGGCGGTGTATCTATATCTCGGATCAGGTGGACAGGTCGACTACTATGACCGCTATGACCTGTGCCGCGGTGACGGCGGCCAGTGGGGGCTTATGACCCAGAATGGCGCGGTGCAGGCGGATAGCGAGGTGCGGCAGCTGCTGGCTCTCGTCGGATCCTTGACCGGCTGGCAGACACAGAGCGGTCGGGAGAGCTTCTCCGGCCTGACGGCAGCGGAACTGATCTATAAAGATAAAATACTTCACACAACGGATGACAGCCGGCATCTGGCTCAACTGGAGCAGCTGCTGCAAAACCGCACACAGGCCAGCTATGCTGCCAAGACACCTATGGAGCGGGTACAGCTGCGCCTGACACGCAGCGACGGCAGTCAGGTGTCCGTGCTGCTGGACACGGATTCACCCCGGATCTTCCTGCCGCCTTTCTACTACTATGTGTACAACGACTATGAGAGTACCGGTACACAGCCACTGCTGGAGGCGCTGGGACTGACGGCATGGCCGCCGGAGACAGAGGACATGGACGGCGGCGTCTGGCTCACGGAGCTGCTGGCGCAGCTGGTGCCGCCACCGACGCCGCAGGAGCTGACACGCTCCACCTTCCCCCTGTCAGAGCAGCAGATCAATGCCGCCATTACGCAGCTGGCGCTGCCGCTGACCATCTCTCAGGGGGAGACCTACTCCAGTCAGGAGGGACACATCACCTACACGCTGCGCGGCACGGAGACGTGGAGCGATTATTACAAGATGGTGGGCGTATCCAGTGCCGTCTACGGCAATAATAAGCGCCATTTACAGGTGCTCATTACCAAGGAGCCGCTGGAGGATAACAGTCTCCGCTGGGAGGACTGGCAGACGGACGCAGCCTTTGTTGCCCGGCTCAACGGCGGCTTCGCAGATCCGAACGAGCTGTATGAGCGGTTGTCCCAGCTGCCGACGGATCAGCCCGACGGCAGGTGGAGCTTCGAGGCAGGCGGCTGCTACTGGCAGGTGTGGTACAGCCCGACGACCACTGAAACGGGGCAGATCATCCACCGGCTGCTGTCCTTCAGCTGCGATGATTCCGAGGCGGATTACCGGGAGATGATGCGCGCGGCGGGCGAGAACCGTGACGCCCAGTATCAGGCACAGCAGGCGCAGCAAAGCACAAACAACTGAAACAGCAAGGGCAGGGCACCTCGAAAGGGTGCCCTGCCCTTGAAAAATCCCCTTGACAATAGGTAAATGTTCATTTATTATATCATATATGAGAACGAAAGATGTGGCAAAACAGGATAAAATCGCAGAAACCGTCCTCCAACTCACCATGGAGAACGGTTTGGCGGCGTTGTCCTTCGACAAGCTGGCCAAGCGTGCCGGGATCAGTACCGGTACGCCCTATGTGTACTACCAGGACAAGACGGATATGCTCTCGCACATCTACGTGCAGGTGTGGCAGATGCTGCAAACGGGACTGCAGGAGGCCATCGACAGCGGACGCACCACCGGGGAAAAGCTGTTTTTCGGTCTGCGCCATCTGGCGCAGATGCTGCTGGCGCACCCACAGGAGGCGCACTTCTTCCTGTCGGTGCTGCACGCGCCGGAGTTTGTATCGGCAGAGGCGCTGCGGTGCAACAGTTTGCCCTCACCGCCGCTGCTGGCCGTCTATCAGGAGGCCATAGCCCGCCGTTTGATGAAGACCGACAACATGGATTATATCAACGCCATGCTCTTCGGGCCACTGTTCCTGATCCTGCAGCAGCATCGGGACAACGGTACGACGGCTGTGATGGCAGAGGTGGAGAAGGTGCTTGATCTGGCGGTGTCCGCCGTGCTGAAGATCCGCTGAGACGAATACAAAATGTAGTATTGCTCCGGAAGACTACGAAATGTATTGCAAACTGTCGAAGCAACACCCGGAAAAATCCGGTTGGCTGCCACTGTGGAGGTCACAGGCGGTGCGGCAATGCCCGTCTCGATAGGAGCCATAAGCACGGATGATACATTTGTGCAATATCTACGAAGAAGGGCGGGGGAATTTCTCAGAGATTGGAGAAGAAAAGGCTTGCTTTTTGCCGGAAGTGCCGATATAATAAGCAAGAAAATTTTGAAAGGAGGGCGCGTGCCATGACCACTGCAAAGAGAAACAAGTGCAAGGCGGTTCCCTCTGTTACTGTTTTTATTGTGAATATTCTTTTTTGACCGATGTTTTTCATCGGTCTTTTTTTTGAGTTTGTTTGGAAGTAATTTCACATATATCACAAAATGAAAGAGAGGAATCACGTCATGAAGAAAGATCTCGGCCAGGCGGCCATCTACGACGCAAGAGAACTGGGAGTGCCCCGGATGCTGGTGCTGGGCTTGCAGCACCTGTTCGCCATGTTTGGCGCCACGGTGCTGGTGCCCATTCTGGTCAGCTCCTACGGCCTTCCCCTGTCCATCCAGACCACGTTGCTGTTCGCCGGTCTGGGTACGCTGCTGTTCCACCTGTGCACCAAGTTCAAGGTGCCTGCCTTCCTGGGCTCCTCCTTCGCCTTCCTGGGCGGCTTCGAGGCGGTAGCCCAGCTGGATGTCGGCAAGTTCGCCGCCATGACCGGTGAGGAAAAGCTGCCCTACGCCCTGGGCGGCATTGTGGTAGCCGGTCTCCTCTATCTGGTGCTGGCGCTGCTGTTCAAGCTGGTGGGTGCGAAAAAGGTCATGCGCTTCTTCCCGCCCATCGTCACCGGCCCCATCATCATCCTCATCGGCCTGAACCTGTCCGGCACGGCCATCAACAACGCCTCCACCTGCTGGTGGCTGGCACTGGTGGCCATCGCCATCATCATCGTGGCCAACATCTGGGGCAAGGGCA
>CAKTMQ010000066.1 GCA_934573945.1 uncultured Oscillospiraceae bacterium
GTGATCACGTCGTTGGACAGGTTCAAGAAGAACCGCAGGGGGGTACGGATGATGTAGTACAGCGCGATGAGGATGGGGAAAGGCAGGAAGGACCACAGGCAGCCGGACATGGGATTGACGCCCTCTCTGGCGTACAGATCCGCCATTTCCTGCTGCTGCCGCTCCCGGTTGTTGGCAAACCGGGTCTGGATGTCCTTGATCTTCCCCTGCATCCGGTTCATGCGGAGCATACTCTTCTTGCTCTTCATCTGGAACGGCAGGATCACCAGCTTTACCACCAGGGTAAAGAGGATCAGCGCCACGCCGTAGGAACCGGTCAGGCTGTAGAACATTCTCGTCAGCCAGGCGAAAGGCACACAGATGTAATATCCGATTTGTGCAAACATCAGTTTTTCCTCCGTAGGTTTGTGTGTGGAACAGATACGCGTGGAAAATCCCCAGACGGTGCTTACGGCACGGGATCGTACCACCCGCCCTTATGAAACGGATGGCAGCGGAGAAGCCGGCGCAGCGCCAGCCAGCCGCCCTTCAGCGCCCCGTATTTCTCCACCGCCTGCACCGCGTACTGGGAACAGGTGGGGACAAAACGGCAGCAGGGCGGCCGCAGCGGCGAGATAGAAGCGCGATAGAAACGGATGGCCTTCAGAAGTGCCTGTTTCATGACTGCGCCTCCCATAGCTCCAGCGCCTGCAGGGCGTGGACATACTGGTGATCCATTTTGGCATAGGCGGTGCGGACGGCCTTGACGCGTCCCACCAGGATCACGTCATAGCCCTTCTTCATCTCCGGCAGGTGGAGACGGTACATCTCCCGCAGCTGCCGGCGCACACGGTTGCGCACCACCGCCTTGCCCAGCCTGGTGCTGACCGTGACGCCCAGGCGGGTCTTACCCTCCCGGTTCTTCTGGCAGTAGACCACCAGACACGGCTCCACGCTGGACTTGCCCTTGCGGTACATACGCCGGAACACATAATTCTCTTTTATGGTCACGGCTGCCTTCATGGCTTCTCCTCTTCGCTGAAAATGCAAACACCAACAGGGACGGCAGTTTTCCCTTCCACCGTCCCTGGCTTATTCAGGCTTGTCTGGGGTGCACTTTCCGCCTTCCTCAGTGGGTCAGGCGGGCACGACCCTTGGCGCGGCGGCGGGCGAGAACCTTGCGGCCATTGCTGGTAGCCATTCTCTTACGGAAGCCGTGTACCTTGGAGCGCTGGCGCTTCTTAGGCTGATAGGTACGGAACATTGCAGGACACCTCCATCTTCAGTAATATCGCTCTCCGCTCCCTTCCGGGGCGGCGCGTACTCGACAGCGGACGAAGGTCCGCCGCAGTCGAATTGCTCATGCGCACAAACGCGCATTTGATATTATACAGAAAGAACAGGCGGTTTGTCAACATAAAATTCCCGCCGCAAGCCCTCTGCTTCTCCCGGTTTTCCCCGGCACAGCGGACTTTTCCTATTGCTTTCCACAACGGAGTGTAGTATCATATGATGTTACTGACTATATATCCTGTAAGATAGAAAGGACGGATCTTATATATGGCGGCAGAAAATAAACTGGGCACCATGCCCATTTCAAAGCTGATCTGGAATATGTCGCTGCCCATCATCGCTTCCATGCTGGTGCAGGCGCTGTACAACATCGTAGACAGCGTGTTCGTCAGCTGGGTCAGCGAGGCGTCATTGACGGCGGTATCGCTGGCTTTCCCGGCACAGAACCTGATGATCTCGCTGGCGGCGGGCACGGCGGTGGGCGTCAACGCTTTGCTTGGTCGGGCGCTGGGCGCCGGAGAGCGGCAGCGGGCTGACCGGGTGGCTGTCAACGGCCTGTTTCTGGCCTTCGTGGGCTTTGCCATCTGCTGCGTACTGGGTCTGACCTGCGCAGGCGTCTTTCTCCGCTCCCAGACACAAGTGGAGGAGATCGTCATCATGGGCGAGCAGTACCTGCATATCGTCATGGGCGGCTCCTTTGCCCTGTTCGGACAGATCATGCTGGAACGACTACTGCAGGGTACCGGGCGATCGCTGCTGAGTATGTACACCCAGGGACTGGGCGCCATCGTCAACATCATCCTCGACCCGGTGTTCATCTTTGTGTTCAAAATGGGCGTGGCCGGTGCGGCCATCGCCACCGTCATCGGTCAGATCTGCGGTATGCTGCTGGCGGCCTATTTCAATGTGAAGAAAAATCAGGACATCACCCTGCGTATCCGGGGCTTCCGCCCCGACTGGCGGCTGATCGGCAGCATCTACGCCATCGGTCTGCCCAGCGTCATCATGATGGCCATCGGCTCCGTAATGACTTTCCTGATGAACAAGATCCTGATCGTCTATCACTCCGCCCATGAGACGGCGGCCACCGCCTTCGGCATCTACTTCAAGCTGAACTCCTTTGTTTTTATGCCGGTATTCGGTCTGAATAACGGCGTGGTGCCCATCATTGCCTACAACTACGGCGCCCAGAACCGCCGCCGCATGGTGGAGGCCATCAAGCGCAGCGCCATCTTCGCCTCGCTGATCATGCTGGCGGGTATGGCCCTGTTTCTGGCCATTCCCGGCACACTGCTGAAGATCTTCGATGCCTCCGATACCATGCTGACGGTGGGCATTCCCGCGCTGCGGATCATCTCCCTCAGCTTCTGGATCGCCGGTGCCTGCATTGCGCTGGGAGGATCTTTTCAGGCGCTGGGAAAATCCATGTATTCCATGATCATCTCCATCGTCCGGCAGCTGGTGTTTCTCATCCCCATCGCCTACGTGCTGGCGCGCTACGGCCAGTCGGTGGGCAATGACGATCTGGTGTGGTGGTGCTACCCGCTGGCGGAGGTGGCCTCTCTGTTTGTGACGCTGGCCTTCTTCCGGCGGCTCTACCGGACACTGATCAGCCGCATCCCGGAGAACGGCTCTTCTGGCAGCGGTGAGGATCCACTGCTGGAGTAATTTACCGGAACATATATAACAGAAAAGAGACGGTGTAAAGCCGTCTCTTTTCTGGGACTGTCGAAAAACCCTGCGGGTTTTTCCGACAAAAAGATTGCAGTCTGCTGCGCGCATAATTTGTTCGCCTGCGGGCGGCAAACTCTGCGAGGCTTTTTTGACACGCTGAGAAAAGAGACGGTGTAAAGCCGTCTCTTTTCTCTTCTACTTATTCTAATTAAGCTGGACTTTTTCCACATTTTCTGTTATACTCTAGCCTAGATATATATGCGCTTTGAAAACGGGAAGGGAGTGGAAGGATGAATTCACTGTCAGACGTCTGGAAAACCGTGCTGGAACGGCTGAAGAAGCAGCTGTCCGAGACCACCATCAACACATGGTTCGACGAGGTCACGGTGGTCACCATGGAGGACTCGGCACTGGTGCTGCACTGCGGCAACGTGTTCAAAAAGAGCACCATTGAAAAACGGTTTACCCAGCAGATCAAGGAGGCGCTGCGGGATATATTCTCCTCAGATCTGGAGGTGAAGCTGCTGGACGACGAACAGCTGGCCGCCTATCACGGCGTCAGGCCGGATCATCCCGACACGCTGGCCGACAGCGAGGCCTTTACCTTTGAGACCTACGTGGTAGGTCCCCAGAACAAGATGGCCTATGCCGCCGCCCGCAGCGTGGCGGAAAAGCCCGCAGGCTCCTTCAATCCCCTGTTCATCTACGGTGACAGCGGTCTGGGCAAGACCCACCTGCTCCACGCCATCGCCCGGCAGACAAAGCGTCTGCGGCCTGACAGCGGTATCGTGCTGGTCAAGGGCGTGGACTTCACCAACGACCTGATCGAGGCCATCCGCGGCGGTACCACCTCCGAATTCCGGGACAAATACCAGAGTGAGGATCTGCTGCTGGTGGACGATATTCAATTCATCGCCGGCAAACAGCAGACCCAGGAGGAGTTCTTCCACACCTTCAACTCCCTGTATGAATCCGGCCGGCAGATCGTGCTCACCTCCGACCGTCCGCCCAAAGAGATGACCCAGCTGGAGGATCGGCTCCGTACCCGTTTTGAGTGGGGTCTGATGGTGGACGTGGAACCGCCTGACTACGAGACCCGTCTTGCCATCATCCGCAACAAGGCGGCGCTGCTGGGCATCAATTTGCCCGACCGCATCGCCAACATGATCGCGGAGAACATCACCGCCAACGTCCGCCAGATCGAGGGCGTGCTCAATAAGATCCTGGCTTACAGTGACCTGATGGGCGTGATGGATGAGGAAGCCATCATGAAGGCGCTGGAGGACGTGATGAAAAAGAGCAATGAGTACGTTCCCACACCGGAGGCCATCATCGAATACGTGGCCAAATACTTCGGTCTGGAGCCGGAGCTGCTGCGGGGACAGAGCCGCGGCCGCGATATTGTCAACGCCCGGCAGATCTCCATGTACCTGATCCGCCGGATGATCAACCTTTCCCTCAACGACATCGGCAAGGCCTTCGGAGACAGGGATCACTCCACTGTGCTCAGCAGCCTGAAAAAGGTGGAGAAGCAGATGCGCTCCGATCCCGCCTTTGCCGAGACGGTGAAGGAGATCACCACCAACATCAATACCAAGCAGTAAAGCGTCTGTCCACATACGGCTGTGGAATCCACCTTGAAACGTGGTGGAAAACGGAGCCCGTCTTTGAAGCGGTGGAAAGCGTGCCTGTTTTTTTCAAAGGGACAGTGGAGAACAAAACCGCATAAAAACAGGAAAAATCCGGCTTTTCCACAAAAAATTTCCCTACGGCTATTACTACGAAATAAGAGATTAGTTTATGTTGTTCCTTCGGAAAAAATACCTCTTTTTTTCCGTCAGGCTTCGACAGGAAAGGAACATACCCCATGCTGAAATTCTCCTGTGAAAAAACGCTGCTGCAGGCAGCGGTATCCACGGCCAGCCGCGCCGTGGCCGCGAAGAGCTCCATTCCGGCGCTGGAGGGTCTCCTGCTGGAGGGCTTCGACCAGCTGACTCTCTCCGGCTACAACACCCAGACCGGCATCCGCACCTCCTTTGATGCGCAGATCCGCGAGGAGGGTCGCATCGTGCTCAACGCCCGGCTCTTCGGCGAGATCATCCGGAAGATGCCCGACGACATGATCGTCTTTTCCGCCGACGAGAAATATATGGTGCACCTCAGCTGCGGCGACGCCAGCTTTGAGATCCTCGGTCTGTCCGCCGACGATTACCCGGAACTGCCGGAGGTGGACGACGAATACAGCGTTACCCTGCAGCAAAAGACCCTGAAGGCCATGATCGGCCAGACAGCCTTCGCCGTGTCTACCAACGAGAGCCGCCCGGTACACACCGGTTCCCTATTTGAGATCAGCGACAGAGGGCTGACCATGGTCTCCGTGGACGGCTTCCGTCTGGCGCTGCGCCGGGAACCGCTGGAGAAGATCGACGGCGGCGCCTTCAAATTCGTGGCACCGGGCAGCGCGCTGAAAGAGGTGGAGAGCATCTGCGCCGATACCGACGAAATGATCACCGTGACCCGGGGCAAGCGGCACCTGATGTTTGCCGCCGGTTCCACGGAATTGATCTGCCGCCGGCTGGAGGGCGAGTTCCTGGATTATAAGAATGCCATTCCCCAGAACAATCCCCTGCGGATTGAGGTGGCCTGCAGTGCCCTGCTGCAGAGTCTTGACCGTGTGTCCGTGGTCATCAGCGAGAAGCTGAAAAGCCCGGTGCGCTGCGTCTTTGAAGAGGATCGTGTTTTCCTCAGCGCCCGCACCGGCAACGGCGAGGCCAAGGACATCTGCGCCACCAAGGGCGATGGCAAGGGTCTGGAGATCGGCTTCAACAACCGCTATCTGATGGAGGCGCTGCGGTACGCGCCGGCGGACAATGTCTGCATGGCGCTGAACACCGGCATCTCCCCCTGCGTTATTACCCCCACCGACGGCGGCGATCATTTTCTCTATATGGTACTGCCGGTACGGCTGAAAGCACAGTAAAAGGAAATCAATATGGAAAATATTACCATTACCACAGAATATATCAAGCTGCAGGATCTGCTGAAGTTTGCTGGCGTGGTCTACACCGGCGGCGAGGCCAAGGTGCTGATCCAGGAGGGCGCCGTCACCGTCAACGGTGAGGTGTGCACCCAGCGGGGCAAAAAGCTGCGTCAGGGTGACCGGGTACAGCTGGGCGACGTGACGCTGAACGTACAGTATGCGCCTTGATGAACTGACCGTATCCGGCTTTCGCAACTACACCCGGCAGCAGCTGTGCTTCGATCCCAGCTGCAACGTGATCTACGGCGAGAATGCCCAGGGAAAGACCAATCTGCTGGAGGCGGTGGTCTATCTCTCCTGCGGCAAGTCACCCCGCACCCATGCCGACCGGGAGCTGATCGGCTTTGACGCGGAGGAGGCCACGCTGGAAGGACGGATCTTCTCCCGGGACAGGGATTTTGTGACCCGGGTGGAATTGCGGCGGGGCAGAAAGCGGAAGATGACGGTCAACGGCGTGGCCGCCAAAAACGCGGCGGCGCTGTCCGATGTGCTGCATACCGTGTTCTTTGCGCCGGAGGATCTGTTTCTGATCCGGGACGGTGCGGCAGCGCGGCGGCGGTTCATGGATCTGTCGCTGTGTCAGCTGCGTCCCCGGTACGCCGAAGCGCTGGCGGAGTATAACCGGCTCTACGAACACAAGACCCGTATTCTGCGGGACAGTGAGGACTTCCCCGGTCTGCTGGATACACTGCCGGAGTTCAACCACCGGATGGTGCTGGCCGGCGCGGTGCTGATCCGCTACCGTGCCGCCTTCTGCCGGAAGCTGCAGGAATATGCGGCGCTGGCGCACGCGGAGTGCAGCGGCGGCAGAGAGACGCTGGGACTGACCTATCGGACAGTCAGGACCGTCACTGCTCCGGAGGCGGAGCAGGCGGTGGTGGCCGCGCAGCTGGCGGAGCATCAGGCTGCCCACTACGCCGCGGAGATCGCCTCCCGGCTGTGTCTCAGCGGCCCCCACAAGGACGACATCGATGTGACCGTCAATGACCGCAGTGCCCGGCAGTACTGTTCTCAGGGACAGGTGCGCACGGCGGCGCTGGCGCTGAAGCTGGCGGAGCGGGAGATCCACCGGGACACCTTCGGCGAATATCCGGTGATGCTGCTGGACGACGTGCTCTCGGAGCTGGATCCCCTGCGGCAGGAATATGTGCTCAACCGCATTGCCGGCGGGCAGGTGTTCATCACCTGCTGTGAGAATGACCGGCTGGATGCACTGCTCACCGGCAAGGTGTTTCATGTGCGGAACGGGGAGGTGCTGTGATGGCCTATCTGCATATCGGCCAGAGCGTGACGGTGGAGGAAAAGCGGATCATCGGCATCTTTGATCTAGACAACACCACCTATTCCCGCCATACCCGCCGTTTTCTGGACGAGGCGGAGGCGGAGGGACAGGTCATCTCCGTGTGTGAGGACATTCCCAAGTCATTCCTGCTGTGCGATCATCCCTATCACCGGCAGATCATCTATCTCTCCCAGCTGAACACGGCCACGCTGCAAAAGCGCGCCGACAGCTGGCGCGAGGAGCTGGTATAACAGCTTTTTGAAAAAACCCTTCTGACAGGAGAAAAGAATATGTCTGAATTTGAAAACGTCACCCATGTGGAAACCGAATACGACGCCTCGGAGATCCAGGTGCTGGAGGGGCTGGAGGCGGTACGTAAGCGCCCCGGTATGTATATCGGCTCCACCAGCGCCAGCGGTCTGCACCATCTGGTGTATGAGATCGTGGACAATGCCATCGACGAGGCGCTGGCCGGCTACTGTACCGACATTACCGTGACCATCAACGAGGGCAACACCATCACCGTCACGGATAACGGCCGCGGTATCCCCGTGGACATCCAGAAGCAGACAGGCCGTCCCGCGCTGGAGGTGGTCTTTACCGTGCTGCACGCCGGCGGCAAGTTCGGCGGCGGCGGCTACAAGGTGTCCGGCGGCCTCCACGGCGTGGGAGCCAGCGTGGTCAACGCCCTCAGCGAGTGGCTGACGGTGCAGGTGCACAAGGACGGCAAGATCCACGAGATGCGCTTCTCCCGGGGCGGTATCACCCAGGAGATCACCGTCGTGGGCGACACCGACCACACCGGCACCACCGTCACCTTCAAGCCAGACGGCCAGATGTTCGACACGCTGGAGTACGACTATGAGACACTGCACACCCGTATGCGGGAGCAGGCGTTCCTAAACGCCGGGCTGCGGATCACCATCACCGACGCCCGTCCCGGCCGCGAGCAGTCGGAGACCATGCGCTATGAGGGCGGTATCCGGGAGTTCGTTACCTATATCAACCGGAATAAGACGCCCATTCATGAGGACGTGATCTATCTCTCCGGTGCCAAGGGCGACGCTACCGCCGAGGTGGCACTGCAATATAACGACGGATATAACGAGACCATCGTCTCCTTTGCCAACGACATCCATACGCCGGAGGGCGGTATGCATGAGACCGGCTTCAAGGCGGCGCTGACCCGTGTGCTCAACGCCTATGGCATGAAGTACGGCATGATCAAGGAGGGCGACAAGGTGTCCGGCGAGGACGTCCGGGAGGGCATCACCGCCGTGATCTCCGTGAAGCTGACGGAGGCCCAGTTCGAGGGTCAGACCAAGGC